>CAZDNU010000431.1:0-9220 GCA_964506865.1 uncultured Fusobacteriales bacterium
TATATACATCATCTTTATTTAAATCACTTATCCAGAAAACTCTTACTATCCTACTAAATAGATACTCAAAATCCCCTTTTAACCGTCTCAGTTTGTCTAGGAGGCTTTCCAAGCCTACCAAGGCTATTCCTACCCCAGTTTTGTCTGCTATACGCCTTATTTGCTCTATAGTATCATTTTTCAAATGCTCTGCTTCATCTATTATTATTATCATCCCTGATCCTATCAAAGCCTTTATTACATCTTCTTTTACCATTTTTACTCTGTGATGAGTATCTATTTTGAAGTGTTTTGCTATTTCTTTTATTATATCCGAATAACTATAATTACTTTCTGCTTCTATTAATATACATTGACCTTTATGCTCCGCTACATATTTTTTTATTGTCCATGTTTTTCCTCTGCCAGCCTTACCGCTTATTACTGCTATCTTTCCTGATCCTGTAACCCCTACATCAAGAGAAGCTACTACACTTCTTCTCAAATAATGTAATGCACCATATATTTTCCCTGTATTCTCTGTTTGAGCTAAAAAGTCTACCTCTTTTATTTTATTTGAATCTTGAAAGTCCTCCACAAATACAGTTATCTTTTTTTCTAATTCACTTATATTCCCTGTATAGCTTCCTTTTAAGTACTCACTTAATGTACTCGCTCCTATACCTATTCGCCTCGCTACTTCCTTTTGCGAATACCCTCTTTTACTTATTATTTCTTTAAGTTTATTTCTCATTATATCTCCTCCAATTCTTCGAAAGTTTTTTCAAATACAACTATTTCTTCATCATCTGCTTCTGTTTTATCTATCAATTCTTCCTCAATAGCTTCATTCACGATTATATCTTCATCCTCTATAAAGTCCAAAATCTCTAAATCTGATTGTTCTGTTTTGCTTAGAAGCTTTAATTCAGGGTCTTTTTCATTTATTACTCTTAAAGTTGTATCTGATTTTTTCAACTGTTTTTTATACGTTCTTTTTAATCTTTTTAACTCTTTAAGACTATTTATATCTTTAAAACCTGCCAATCTTCTTGCCTCAACTTTAAATAAAAATGCTTTTTCATCATCATATACATATAAGGTTGCTAAGTCTTCAGGATCATATCTAACTATGACTTTTTCTCCTATATACTGATACATTGCAGGTGAGTGATATAAATTACCATATAATTCTATTCCTTCTTGTCGTACTGTTCTTAACTGTTCATGGTGCAATAAAATTCTAAGCTCGGCATCTGTTATTTTTTCCCTGCTTTCCGGTGGGTTTTCTTGGTTCATTATTTCAATAGGTACTCCGTTTACGCCTTTCCCTCTATGACCGCCTCTAATCATATAATATGGACCATTTCTATACTCCACATATTTTTCTAGCATTTCATGTAGCATCTCATACTCTACTATATTTCCCTCTTTTAAGACTTCTTTCAACTTTTCAGGTTTTTCAAATATTGAACCACCTTTGTAAGAATTAAATTCTTTGGCAAAAGTCTCTTTAAAGTCCCTAAAAGCTCTCTCCAGTGGCTTTGATTGGGCATTATATGGCAAAGCATGCTGTACTTCTAGTCCAAGCCTTCCGTATATTCCTTCAAGTTTAGCTGCTTCATCTCCTTTTAGCAGTTTTGACTTATATGCTCGTCCATTATCAGTAAATAAGCTCTTTGGTTTTCCATATTTTTTTATACCCATTCTTAATGCATCTACTATTGCTTCTGAGTTTTCTGTCATTGAAAGGCTCCATCCAACTATCACTTTCGTTTTCATATCCTGCCACACAATCCATTTTGGAGTTACTATCTTAGGTTTTCCTTTATCGTCTCTTTCTCTTAGCTTTACCATTAGCTCTAAGTCATGTCCATCTGATACCCATACTTCATTTGCTTTAATATCATGGTTGTCTCGCAACACAAATGGCTCATATGTGTCTTTGAACTCCTTTTTGCCCATCCTATATTTATCTCTTACCGTTTTAGGTATTCTGTTTATATAGTTCAAAACTACATGGTATGATTTTGCCTTTTTAGTATATTTTGCATAATATCTTTCATACACATACATAACACTTACTTTATTCTTAGAAAAATATAGACTTTTTATAAACTCCTGTTCCTCTTCTGTTAATTTAGTTTTTCCTTTTGTTTTTCCATAATTACTAGCCAATGCTACTGGATTATTCCTATTTTCTTCATAGATTCTGTACCATTTATATAGTGTATTTCTTGATAATTTATCTTTTTTTATCATTTGTAGTATTTCAAAGCTACTAAAGTTTTCTGCTATATACTCTATTGCATCCATTCGGCTCATTGTTGTTTCGTGTATTATTTTTTCTACTTGTTTACACACATAAAATTTGCCTAGTGCCAAGTCTTGATTCCATTCTGGAAGTTCATCTAATTCTTTGTTTATCTCGGTTTTTTCTTCTTTTTCCTTTACTTCTTTAATTATTTTTTCTTTTACATCTATTATTTTGTGTTTTATAAGATGTTCTACATCATAATAGTGTTTTCGTGCTTTATTTTCCTTTTTTTCTACTACTTTCCAGTTCTCTTTTTTAGCTCTTCGAAACACAGTAGCAGGGCTTTTTCCTATTAATTCAGCTATTTCTTCTTTAGTCATTAATCTCCCCATGCTACCACCTTCTTTACTCTTCTAATTTTGCTGCTATTTCATAAAGTATCTCCTCTTCATTTTCTTCATTCTCCTTTTTACTCAATACTATTATGTATAGTATCCAGTCTCTCATAGCTTTTTTTATTGCGCTTATACTTACTTTCTCGCTTGTATTTTTTACCGTATCTCTCATCTTTGTTAGTAGCCATACTAAAAAGTCATCCTGTTCCTCTTTAGCCTGATTTAGTTTTGATTCAAATATATTTTCTATATCTATCTTTGTTATCTTAATCATCTCCTTGTATCCAATATACTTCTTTATGCCGTTTCTTATATTCTCGTATTAATGTTTTTACACTTCCAAAGTACGGTAAATAGTATATATATTTTGAACCTTCCCCATACCATTTATCCCACATTTCCATTCCTGCTTTTTTTCCGAAGCTTCTTATCAATTTACGTTTTTCTTTTTCTCGCTCTCCAGCTTTGCACTTTTTAAAGTATCTTGTATGTTTATACCAGTATTTTTCTTGATTCTCTTGAGTTTCAGCTCCTTTAATATATCCATTTATGTATATTGCATTTAATATTTTATTTTTTTCTAATTTTCTTACAATATCTACTGTATCTTTCCCTATTTTTACTTTTATCGTTCTGAATATGCTATTTTCTAATTTTGATTCAATCTCTTTCCACTCTTTATTTGTAAGCAATATTTCAGCCATCTACCCCTCCTTCTTGATTAATTCATTTAATTCTAAGTTGATACTTTGTTCGCTTGTTATTGCACATACTATATGACGTATTCTAGCCTCACTTTCTCCTTCTGCTTTTAAATACATAATATAGTTGTGTATGTCGTCTGAATTGAGCTCGTTTACTTTTTTACTGCTAAACTTTTCTATACTTTTTAGGTCTTTTTCTTTATATTTTATTTTTAGTATTTTTCGAGCAAATTCTTCCCCATTTATTCTTGAATAAAACCATTTGATTCCACTTCGTATGTCTCTATGTATATTTTCACTCGTTGTTCGTTGATCTAAATATTTTTTTATATCTTTGAGTCTTATCTTATTGCTTGACTTATTTGAATTTTCCAGTAATTCTTTATTCCATCTATAATAATTTTGCTTTACTTTTTTGGACAAATTACTATATTCCAATTCTGTTTTCAATAACATTTTGTCTAAAAAAAATTTATTTATTTGTTTCACCTACTTTCTTTAAAAATTCTTGAAAAAATATCTTTTGAACTCTCCTCGATAATACTTCAAAGCACTCTCGTAACTCTTTCGAAGATGTTTCAAATTCTATTCCATCTACTTTTCCGATCACTGTATATGTTTTGTTATTTTTTTTTATTTTTACCAGATACATTTTTCTTATCCCTATTTCTAACACCTCCATCATCATTTTAAACTTTCAAATCTTTTCACTTGTGTTAGGCATATTTTTCTGATATAATTTTATAGTTCACTTTTATTAAATTTTCCTGTCAATTTAATAGAATATAAAGTGACTATTAGTAATTAAACCCTAAGAGCTATCTGACAGGGATTAGGTAGGTTAAGCATTCGCACTGCTTGCCTGCCTTTTTATTTTCCCTACAAAAACATCGCTTTTTCCATCTATACTTTTCTGTGTTATCACTACTCCTGCACCTGCTTTTACTCTTAAGTATTCTTTTACTAATTCACTTTTTTCTTGTTTTGTCAGCGAACTATACTGCAAGGTTTTTCCTCGTACATATGAATAAAAATCACTTACTTTTTTTGCATCGGACATTCTTTTCACCTCCTATAACCTATTGGATATCTTATCCCTAGTATCTTTGATACTTCTCTTATTTCCTCACACAATCTTGTAGAATCCACTTTATATCGTTTAGCAGCTTGAGTTGCTGACATTTTTCCGGCAAAGTATGCATTTATTGCCATATCCATTTTTAATTCATGTATCATTCTCTTTTTCTTTGCATATTTTTTTAATCTTTCTTGCTGATTTATTACCTTGAATGCATTATCAATTAATATTTTATCTGGATCTTTTATGTTGTTAAATACGCCTCTATACCATGCCATTATTTCATTGTATGTATAAGCATAACGTTTCTTATTATGGGTAAACACAATAGCTCTTTTCTTTCCTTTTTCTTTTGACTTCCCCAATTCTTTATTATGCTTATTAAGTATTTTATCTCCAGCTATCTTGTAGCCCCATTTACTAAATATCACCTCCAGCATTTCCAATTTTTCTTTTTTCATAGGCTCAACCTCCTACACTTTAATTATTTCTGTTATTTTATTTACTATTTTTTCTATTCTCTCTACTGTATCTACCAAAGGTGTCATATTTTTTATTACCTTTTGTTGATTTCTTTTTAACTTTCCGATATCTTCTAGTACTTCATCACTTTCAATGACTTCCATATATCGTTCTAGCTTATTTACATACACTTCAAATCTTTCTTGGCATTGTTTTTCAACCATGATTTTCAGCTTTGTATCTACTATTGCTTCTATTCTTTTATCAAATCTTTCATCTATGATCTTTTTAATTTCATTAATTACTTTATCTTCTAGTTGGATTAAGCCTTTATCCATTATTTTTTCAACATTTTCTAAAGTTTCATCTGCTTTTTTCATTGAATCTTTCATTAAATTTTCAAGTGCTAATATAGTTTCTCCCTTTATTAATGTTTTTGGAGCTATCTCTTTAAATTTTTTCTCAACTTCTATAAAGTATTTTCTTGCTTGTTTGCCTTTTTCGTTTCCTTCTACCATTGCAAGTTCTTTTGCTACATCAATTTTTAGAATATAGTCATGCTTCTCTTTTGCTCCATTTGGAAGCTGTACCATAAATTTATGGAGCAGGTAATCTTCATTTTCAACAAAGTCATATTTTTGGATTCGCTTTTTTATCCAATCTGTAAAATCTTGCTTACTTTCTAAAAACTTATATAGTTCTCTTGCACTTATTAGTTGTTCTCCTTTTTCATCTGTTTTTATTTTGATTAAATCCATGTTTCCCCCTTTCTTTTTTTGTAAGCGACTTACTTACGGATTAGGCAAAAAAATTAGAACTGTACTATCATCCTGTTATTTTCTAAATCAAAGTATATATCCACTTCTTTCTGCTCTTCTACTGTTTTTTGCCGCTTTAAAATAAATTTCGGTATATTTAAAAACTCTGTTCTTCCTGAACTTCTATACCTTTTTCTCTTTCCAACATATATACATTTCTTTTCATCCAACTCATCCGAATACAAATAAATTCCTCCTTTCTTCTTTTTTGTAAGCGACTTACTTACACCAAGATATTGCCATTTTTCTTTTGCTTTGTCAATACTTTTTTTTAAAAAAATGTTTGTATTTTTATTTAAAGTATATTATAATTATAATGTAGTCCGTTAGTTTACTACTAACAATATGAAAGGAGGGGGTTAAATTGTTAAAACTTTTATCTGAAGTTGTTTCTAAAAAAATGGAAGAATTAAATCTATCAGACTCAGATGTATCTAAACTTATTAATCGTTCAAGACCTTATGTCTCTACTATTCGCAATAATTCTTTAAGTAATTCTATTCCAGATGAACTAATCGAAAAAATATGTTCATCTTTAAAAATTGACGATACAATGAAAGAAAAGCTAATTGAAGAGGCTAATCTTGCTCGTTCACCTTTGATTATACAAAAAAAATTTTCTGAATTGAAAGAAAAATCTAAAAAAGAATGCCCACCTAACTTAATCTCAGAAGAGCTAGTTCTTATTCCTGTTTATGACTTTGTTCAGGCAGGAACGAACGGAGACTCTTTCGCTTTCCCAGAACCTATTGATTATATTCACTACCCTAAAAAGAAAGCTACAAACGCTGTAGGAATACGTGTAAAAGGAGACAGTATGGAGCCTCGTATATATGCAGAAGATGTAGTTGTTGTTCGACTAGACACTATGCCGGAAAATAAGCAAACTGCTGTTTTTATATACAATAATGAGTCAATTTTAAAAGTCTATAACTCTAATGATAAAGGATTCGTTATGCTTACAAGCAACAATTCTAAGTATCAGCCTATATTAATTACAGAAGCTGATGAATTAAAAATTGTCGGCAAAGTTATTGGACTTGTTCGAGATATGGAGAATGAATAAAAAAAGGAGGAACTTTATGGACTATGATTTAAGTGAAATCATTAAAACCACTGATAAAATACGAGTAAGCATTGATTTTGATCGAATTAACGAAGTAGCAAATACTCTAAATAATCTTACTAAAAGTCCTGCTTTTGATAATATTGATAAAGCATGTAAAAATTTAGAGAATTTAAGAAATAATAGCACTTTTGATAAATTTAATGAAGTATCAAAGAAAATTTATAGTTTTTTACAAAATGAAACTTTTAATAAAGGTTTTGATTCATTGAATAAATATGTTTCTAATCTAAACAGTTCTAACGAGCTAACTAAAATATATGAGAACTTTATTTTAAATACTTCTGAATCTAAAACTCTAAAAAATGAATTTAAAAATGTTACTGAAAATGATATAATTTCTTGCATTGATAACTCAGAATTAGAAGAAAAGCAAAAATTACCACTTATAAATTTAGTTCAAAATAAAAAACTCCCTAAATTAGAAACTTTTGGAAACTTTTTAAAAAATAGTTATAATACTGCAGATAAAATGAATTCTACTGTAGCCAATGCAATTAATCCATTATTTTATCTTTGGCTTATAATTGCTTTTCTTATACATGCAAGAAAAAAGAAGTAGTATATACTACTTCTTTTTTCGCTTACTACTTATGCAAAACAAATTCATTAATTAGTTTTTTTTTACATTTTCTTGCCTGTTAACTCTTCTTTCTGCTATCTCTAATCCTGATTTAATACCATTTTTACAAGTTTTTGTATTTTTTTTAATTTCTTGCTTTATGTACTCTTTAACATTAAATGTCATTACTCCAAAACATGCAAATATAGGCTGAACTATTACTTTGAAAAATAAAAATATCTTCAACAAAGTTATAAAAAATGGACTTAAATCTTCCATATACTTTCACCTCCATACTTATTTTACTATTTTTTCATTTCAGAAGTGTCAAATATGTAAAATATTTAAGCCTTTTTTAACTCCTATAAGTTGTTGCAAATATTTATTTGTATTTACTCTTATGTTTTTCCGTAAAATCTAATGTTTTCAATGAAATACGTTATTTGCTGTTTTTTGCAACAGATTTCATTTTTTAAAAAAAGGTCGAAAGGCTTTGAACGCCCCTCGACCCTAATAATACTGCCTTCGAACGCATTTTGAACTCATGTGAATACAGATTTCATTTTGCCGTTCTTTTGCTGTTTTTTGCCATTTTTTGCACTATATTTTCAAACTACTTTTAAATAATTTTTATACCTTTTTTAGCGAAACCCTATGATTTTATTGAGTTTTTAGGGAGTTTTTACAGATTTCACTTTTTTACCAAACTACTCCCCCCCCTACAACTGCTCTTCTTTATATTATACGATTATTCTTTTTCGTCTGAGTAGTCCAACGCTGCCAATCTTTTATATTGTTCCCATCTAGCTTTCGCTTCCTCTTCATTAGCTTTAAACATAAGTTCAGCTTTTTCAGGGAATGATTTTTTAAGTGACGTATATCTAACTTCCCCATTCAAGAAGTCTTGGAATAATTCCCACTTAGGCTCTTTTGAGTCAAGTACAAGTGGATTTTTTCCTTCTGCTTCAAGAGTAGGATTGTATCTAAATAATGGCCAGTAACCTGCTTCAGTAGCAAGCTTTTCTTCAGTTTGAGATTTACCCATACCTTTTCTTATGCCATGGTTGATACAAGGTGAGTAAGCTATTATCAAACTAGGCCCATCAAATGCTTCTGCTTCTCTTATAGCTTTCAAGTATTGAGCTTGATTTGCTCCCATAGATACTTGAGCTACATATATATATCCATATGACATTGTTATAAGTCCAAGATCTTTTTTCTTGATCTTTTTACCTGCTGCTGCAAATTTAGCTACTGCTCCTGTAGGTGATGATTTTGATGCTTGTCCACCTGTATTCGAATAAACTTCCGTATCCATTACAAGTACATTTATGTCATCTCCTGTAGCTAGGACGTGGTCAAGTCCACCATATCCGATATCATATGCCCAACCGTCTCCACCAAAAATCCAAATTGATTTTTTGATTAAGTATTGTTTCAATTCTAATATCTCTTTTGCCTTTGCATTATCCGAACTTTCCAATGCTGATATTAATTTTTCATTAATTTCTTTTGTTTTATCTGCATTATTTCTATTTTCTATCCATTGAGTGAATAGATCCTTCAACTCATCTGACACACTTTCAAGAGTTTCTTCCATAGTCGCTTGGATTCTATCTCTCATTGTTTCTACTCCAAGGTACATTCCATATCCATACTCTGCGTTGTCTTCAAATAATGAAGATGCCCATGCAGGTCCTTGACCTTTGTCATTTTTACAATATGGTGTAGCTGGTGCAGATCCGCCATATATAGATGAACATCCAGTTGCGTTTGCTACATACATCCTATCTCCATAAAGTTGAGTTATAAGTTTGATATAAGGTGTTTCTCCACAAC
>CAZDNU010000432.1:0-1635 GCA_964506865.1 uncultured Fusobacteriales bacterium
TAGAACCAAATACCAAAGATTACATAATGAGTAAAGTAAGACAACAAGCAGAAGTGGCTATATACGAAGCAGACATCATAGTATTTGTAGTCGATGCCAAGTCTGGTATGACAGGTCTAGATGAAGATGTAGCTCAAGTGCTTAGAAAGACGAACAAACCCGTAATCATAGCAGCAAATAAAATAGATAATTTTTCGGACTTTCAAGAAAATCTATATGAGTTTTATGGATTTGGATTTAAAAATATAATTCCAATATCTGCAGAACATAAGCATAATTTGGGGGATTTGCTGGATGAGGTAATAGAAGAATTTGAAAATATAGAATATCCAGAAGAAGAAGATGGACTTAAAATAGCTGTAATAGGGCGACCAAATGTAGGGAAATCTTCACTTATAAATAAACTAATTGGGGAAGAAAGAACGATAGTTAGTAATATAGCAGGCACTACAAGAGATGCCATTGATACAAAATTTGAATATAATGGAGAAAAGTACATATTTATAGATACTGCTGGTATAAGAAGAAAATCAAAAGTAGAAGAGTCGTTGGAATATTATAGTGTTTTACGATCAATAAAAGCAATAAAACGTGCAGATGTTTGTTTTATGATGCTTGATGCAAAAGAGGGGATCACAGACCAAGACAAGAGAATAGCTGGAATAGCTCATGAAGAGAGAAAACCAGTAATAATAACTGTAAACAAATGGGATCTAATAGATAAAGATGACTACAGTATGAAAAGCTATGAACAAGAAGCGAGAACTTTTATACAATTTTTAAACTATGCACCGTTTCAATTTATATCAGCTCTTACAGGTAGTAGAATCTTGAAATTGATAGATCAATCAGAAAAAATATATAGTGAATATATAAAAGAAGTATCAACAGGGCTATTAAATCAAGTATTACGAGAAGCATTGATTTTGAATCCACCACCAACTAGAAAAGGTAGAGTTGTAAAAATAAATTATGCAGCTCAAGTAAGTTCGGCACCACCAAAATTTTTAGTTTTTGCAAATAATCCAGAATTAGTTCATTTTTCATATATAAGATATCTGGAAAATAAACTTAGAGATGCTTTTGGATTTGATGGCAGCCCTATTGATATAGAAGTTCGACAAAAATAGGAGATGATTGTTGTGCGAAAAGGAGTAAATGCAAAGCTTTTAGGGTATATGGACCTGGAAGAAAATCGGAAAATATATATACAAGTCGATGGATTGGGATATGATACTTTGAAAAAAGCATTGGGGAAAAAATATATGCCAAACCTAAATAAAATTTTGAAAAAAAGAAGCTATAAAATGTATAAGGTTTTTTCTGATTTACCAAGCAATACTCCTTCTGCACAAATGAAAATAATGTATGGTATAAAAAACAAAATATTGGGATTTAGATGGTATGACAAAAAAAATCAAAAACACCATAGTTTTAAAATGCCCGAAACTGCAAAGCTTTGGGAAGAGTATGCTGAAAAAAACACAAAAAAAAAGTTACTGGAGAATGGTTCTAGCTATATAAATTTATTTTCAGGTGGAGCCAAACGAGTCGTTTTGAATTTGAGTCATGCTTTTATGGTAAAAAAGGACAAAGAAGTAAGTAATATTAACTTATGGAAATTTGTTCTTTTTA
>CAZDNU010000433.1:0-2404 GCA_964506865.1 uncultured Fusobacteriales bacterium
TCATTTGCTATCATATTATATGCCTGCAGCATCTGTAGCGGTGTTACAAGTACATCGCCTTGCCCTATTGACATATTAACTGTATTTCCTGGATACCAAGGCTCACCAGTTACCTTTCTTTTCCATTTTTCAGTAGGTATTCTGCCTGATTTTACTTCATATACATCTATGTCTACCTTTTCTCCCAAGCCAAATCGAAATGACGTATCAATTATTTTTTCTTTGCCTATTTTATACCCCATACTATAGTAATACGTATTAACAGAAGCCTCCAATGCATCATACATATCCACCAAACCATGACCACCCTCTTTCCAGTCTTTCCACTTTGCATTACCTAGTCGGTATACTCCAGTTGACAAAACTTTCTCATTCGGTGATATTCCTGACTCTAAAATTGCAAAGTTGACCAATGATTTATATATTGATCCAGGAGGGTAGGTTCCTACTGATATTCTGTTAGTAAGAGGTTTATTTTCATCATTCTGAATACTTGCCCACTCTTCTTGAGACATTCTAGACGCAAATAAATTTAAGTCATATTCTGGACTGCTAACGGCCGTTATTATCTCTCCTGTTTTAGATTCCATAGCTAGAAAAGCTGCTTTTCTACCGTCTAATACTTCCATGATATGTTCTTGTAATTCCATATCTAGAGTCATATATATATCTTTGCCAGGTGTTGATTCTTTATTTTCAATTTCTTTTATTCCTCTATTTCTCACATCTACTTCCACATAATTAAAGCCATCTTGGCCTTGAAGTATTTTGTCGTAGTATTTCTCTATACCATATTTTCCTATATCATCATTTCTGTCATAACCCTCAGATTTAAGTCTTTCATATTCTTCTACTGATATAGATTTTACATAGCCTATTACATGGGAAGCTAGATTTGAATGAAGGTATTTTCGTTTTGGATATGCCACTACTTCTAGATAGGGATACTTATCTAATACTTCCATAAGTCTGTGTGCTTTTTTCTCAGGAATGTCATCCGATATTATTATATCCGTATTATACCGATTCACCTTTTTTCCTCTTCTTTTTCGTTTCTGCACAGTTTCTAGCTCTACTTCTAGTATTTTGCTCATTTCTTTTTCACTTTTTTCTTGATAATATTCTTTGAAAAATTCACTGATGTATAGAAGACTATAGTATTCTTCTTCTAAAAAAAAATTTTTCTCGTTCGTTTTTTTTATGCATAAATATGAATTTTTTTCCAACAATTTAGCCAAATTATATGGATACTCTTTGTACCTTTTTAATTCATAAGCATATACATTTTTGTAATCCTTCTTTGGTTTATACTTTGCCTTTATATTATCAATCGCATATTTTTTTCTGTTTTTTCGACCTATTAATTTCTGTTTTAATTCATTATGGTTTTCTCCAAGCGCTAAGGCAATTTGTTCCATTTTATATTTCCTATATAGCTCATACCCATTATTTTTCTTATACACCAGTTTGTATCCAGCTACATTGGTAGCTAAAAGTTTGCCTTCTCTATCATATATTTTACCTCGCGGTGCATCTATTTTTTTTCTCTTTATTCTATTTTCTTCGGCTTGCATTTTGTAGTAATCATTTCTTAATATCTGAAGATAGTATAGTCTTGCTATTAGCAAGAAATATAAAAAAATAATTCCTGATATAAAAAATACAACTCTACTCTTTGTATCCTTTCCCAACTTCATACCTTTTCCCATTATATACACACCTATTCTGAAATTTTATGTTCAAAACTTAAAAACAGATAGTTATAGATAAACACAAATATATATTGCTTTAACCAGTATATAACTACCACTTCTTGTCTTTTGAAAAAATAAATATACATATTGTACAACAATACTTCTACCAAGCTTATAAATAGCAAATTTACTTTATCAAAGAAAATATACTTAAATACTTTGCTTAAAATAATTGTATATATTACAAAGAAAATAATATCGCATGCCATACTAGCACTATACATGCTTATAAAAAATGCTATCGCTATATTAAACCCTAAAGCTTTTACCCCCAATTTATGAGTCAAGTATCCCATAAAACTTATCGAAATAAAATAATACGGATATTCTGTATATATAGAACTTTCCACAAATATAAGCACACACACTATCAAATAAAATATTGCCAACATATTTTCCCTCTTTTATTATTTTAATATTCGCCCCATATTTCTTCTAGCTTATAAAAATCCCGTGTCTCTTCATTGAAAATATGGACAATAACGTCATCGTAATCCATCAATACCCACTTAGCCGAGCTATAGCCTTCTATCCCAAGATGTTCTTCGCCTATTTCTTGCATTCTTTCTTTTATTTCATCAGCTATTGCTTGTATATTTTTATCTGACCTTCCTGTACAGATTACATAATAATCACTAATACTACTTTTC
>CAZDNU010000434.1:0-2357 GCA_964506865.1 uncultured Fusobacteriales bacterium
TGGGGTGCCTATAACTACTGATATGCATGAGACTTGGCAAGCCAAACTATTAGCAGAAGTAGTAGATATAATACAAATACCGGCATTTTTATGCAGGCAAACGGATATGCTGTTAGCAGCGGCCAAAACAAATGTTGTAGTAAATGTAAAAAAAGGACAATTTCTTGCACCTTGGGATATGAAGAATATAGTCAAAAAATTGGAAGAAGCCAATACGCAAAAGATAATGTTGACAGAAAGAGGAACTAGCTTTGGATACAATAACTTAGTGGTAGATATGCGTTCTTTAATGGAAATGAGAAAATTTAATTATCCCATAATATTTGATGCAACTCATTCGGTGCAAAAACCTGGAGGACGAGGAGATAGTACAGGGGGCGATAGAGAATTTGTATACCCTTTAATGAGAGCAGCCACTGCAGTAGGAATAGATGGAATATTTGCCGAAGTACATATGGATCCGGATAATGCAAAGTCAGATGGCCCAAATATGTTAAATATAAAAGATCTAAAACAGATACTGGAAAAAGTAGTAGAGATAAATCAAATTGTAAAGCAATAGGAAGTGAAAGCTATGGATATTTTAAAAGAAAGTAAGCGAATATTTGAAATAGAGATATTAGAGCTTCAAAAAGTAAAAGAAAAATTGGATTTTAATATTGAGAAAGCTTTGAAAATAATCTTAGAAAGTACTGGAAAAGTAGTATTGACAGGGATAGGAAAATCTGGAATTATAGGCAAAAAAATATCGGCAACCTTAGCATCTACAGGTACAGAGTCAATTTTCATGAATTCTGCGGAAGGACTACATGGAGATCTGGGAATGATAAACAAAGACGATATAGTTATAGCAATATCAAATAGTGGAAATAGTGATGAAGTATTGGCTATAGTACCTGCAATACGAAAAATCGGATCAAAAATTATAGCTATGACTGGAAATATTAATTCTAAATTAGCAAAATTATCTGACGTAGTATTGGACATAGGAGTAGAGCAGGAAGCTTGTCCCATGAATTTAGCCCCGACTTCATCTACTACTGCGACACTTGTGATGGGGGATGCTTTGGCCTCTTTGTTGATAATGTTGAAAAAATTTCAGCCGGAAAACTTTGCATTATATCATCCGGGAGGTAGTTTGGGAAGACGTCTGCTTTTGCGGGTAAAGGATATTATGCATTCTGGAGATGAATTAGCAATAGTATCAAGAGATGCTAGTGTAGAAAATATAATAATCGAAATGACAGATAAGCGTTTGGGTGTAGTATGTATAGTAGAAAATGAACATTTACTTGGTATAATAACTGAAGGGGATATTAGGCGGGCTCTTAAGAATAAAGAAAACTTTTTTAATTTACAAGCACAAGATATTATGAGCAAAAACCCTATAATGGTAGATAAAGAGATAATGGCAATAGAGGCTTTGGAATTGATGGAGAATAGAGACAGCCAAATATCAGTAATACCAGTAGTGGAAAATAGACAACTCGTAGGAGTAGTAAGAATACATGACCTAATAAATGTACAAAAATAGATACTTGACTTGGAGAGTAAAGAATGATAAAATAGGATAGTAAATAATTTTATATTAAAAATAAATAAATTTAGGAGGGAACAAAATGGCAAAAGTGACAAAAGATATGAATATTTTAGAGGCAGTACAAAAATATCCACAAATAGCACAAGTTTTTTCAAAATATGGTTTAGGTTGTATAGGCTGCATGGTAGCCTCAGGAGAAAGCTTAGGAGAGGGGATCAGTTCGCATGGATTAAATGCTGATGCGATAATAGAAGAGATAAATCAGTTAATAGAAGAGTAAAAGATTAAAGTTTCAGAAAAAAGAGACGATAAATATAGATGTGATTGATTTATATTGTTTTTTATCGGAAGACCCCTTCCGAAAAAAGACTAACTCATTTGAAAAGTGAGCTAGTCTTTTTTATTTTTTGAAAAAAATAGGATGAAGTATAGGTGTGAATATTATTTTATTAAGAAAAAATGCAGGGAAAATGACTTGATTTTGGTATAATAATATGGGGAAATAAAAATTAAAAAAGGGAGATTATACAGATAGGGGGCGTAAAAATCATATGTCAGAAAAAAAAATATTGATATATGCACTACAAAGTAGTAAGGAGATACTAAATAAAAAGTCAGAAAAATACTTGGTATATATGGAACAGGATAAAACAAGCTTTATGGAAAAAATAGAAAAAAAAGAATCTGATTATATTAGATTATCATATAAAATAACGAATGAACAAAAAGATCTATGGAAAAAATTGACCAAAAAATATGATTTTGAGCGGCTAGTAGTGGTAGTAAAACTAGAAGAGCTTAGTAGTGAGATTTATAA
>CAZDNU010000435.1:0-1748 GCA_964506865.1 uncultured Fusobacteriales bacterium
GGTAATTTTACAGTACGAAATGCTGAAAAATACCAAAAAAATAACTATATTGGAGTAGAGCTTAGATTTAAGCGGCTTGTTCATTCAGCGAGAAAAGCAGAAAAAAGAAATTTGAAAAACATAGTATTTTTAAGGCGAAATGGAAATGAAATCACGGAATTTTTTGGAAAGAATGAAATTGATGGCATTTATATTAACTTTCCTGATCCGTGGGAAAAAAAAGTAAAAAATAGAATAATTCAAGAAGCATTTTTTCAGAAAATAAGCAAAATCATGAAAAAAGGTGGAAAGATTTATTTTAAGACAGATCATGACGAATACTATGAAGATGTGTTAGAAAAAATGAAACAAATAAAAGATTATGATGTGGTGTATCATACTAATGACCTTCATCACAGCAGTAGAGCAGATGAAAATATATTCACTGAATTTGAAGAATTGTTTACTAAAAAAGATATGAAAATAAATTATATTGAAATAGAGAAAGAGGTGTAGTAAATGTCTGGTTATGTAGTAGTTGGGACGCAATGGGGAGATGAAGGTAAAGGAAAGATAATAGACGTAATATCACAAGAAGCTGATATTATCATAAGGTTTCAAGGTGGCAATAATGCAGGACATACAGTAGTAGTAGGTGGTGAAAAATTTGTACTTCACCTAATACCATCTGGCATACTAAATAGCAAAGGGATGTGTCTTATAGGACCTGGTGTAGTTGTAGATCCGGCAGTATTACTTCATGAGATTGATATTCTAGAAAAAAAAGGTATAGATACTTCTAGATTGTATATAAGCGACAGAGCACATATAATCATGCCTTATCATGTGGAGCTAGATAAAGCTAAAGAAGAGCAACGAGGGGAAAATAAGATAGGAACTACAAAAAGAGGAATAGGCCCTTGTTATGGTGATAAAATCTCGCGAGTAGGTATAAGAGCAACGGATTTGTTGGATGCTAAGGTTTTTGAAGAAAAATTGAAAATAAATGTAGAGGAAAAAAATAGACTGTTTGAAAATGTATATGGATATCCAAAATTAGACTATAATGAAATACTAGAAAATTATAAAGGATATATTGAAAAATTGCGTCATAGAATAATAGATACGATACCTGTAGTGCATAAATCATTGGCAGCAGGAGAATTAGTCTTATTTGAAGGTGCACAAGCAGCTATGTTGGATATAAACTATGGTACATATCCATATGTAACATCATCATCTCCGACTTCAGGTGGAGCTATAACAGGAGTGGGCGTGCCACATACAGCTATAGATAAAGTAATCGGAGTAATGAAAGCCTATACTACAAGAGTAGGAGAAGGTGCCTTCCCTACAGAACTTGTGGATAAAAAAGGTGCTGAACTAAGAGAAGCAGGGGGAGAATATGGAGCTACTACCGGTCGACCAAGAAGATGTGGATGGTTTGATGGTGTGGTAGGTAGATATGCAGTAATGATAAATGGTATAACTGATATAGTATTAACAAAGATAGATGTTTTGTCAGGGCTAAAAAAGATAAAAGTGGCTACATCATATGAAATAGATGGAAAAATATACGAAACAGTACCGGCTTCTATAAATACATTGGCAAAAGCAAAGCCAATATATGAAGAAGTAGAAGGTTGGGACGAAGATATTACAGGAATAAAAACATATGAAGAATTACCGGAAAATACGAAAAAATATATAAAAAAACTAGAAAAAATAATTGGTACAAAAATCTCTATGGTATCTGTAGGACCAGATAG
>CAZDNU010000436.1:0-5483 GCA_964506865.1 uncultured Fusobacteriales bacterium
AATATTTTGATAAAATATAAATATTAAAACAAAAATTAGCATTTTCATAACTTTTACCCTCCACTATGAATCGACTTTTTTACAAATATAGAATTCTGGATTAGTCATTTTCTGATGCTTTCCATATCGAGCGATGTTTGAAAGCTATCTTCATTATGAGATATATAGGCACAGCAAATAATGCTCCAAGCGCTCCAAATAAATAGATCGATACTATTACTACTACGATTACAATTATAGGATGTATTTCGAGTTTTTTTCCTTGTACAAGCGGTCTGACAATATTTCCTTCTAGAAATTGTGCCACTGCCAAAACCAAAAGTACTTTTAGTAACATAGGAAAACCAAGTGTCAATGATATGAAAATAGCCGGTATTGTTCCAAATATAGTTCCGATTATTGGAATCAATGAAAGGATCATACCAATCAGTGCTAAGGCAACGGCATTTGGGATCCCTATTATTAGATAACCAATAAGCATAAATAAACCTAAAAATATCGCAACACTAAGTTGAGCAATTATATATGTTTCCAAACTCTTATCCATTTCAGAAAGAATTTTTTTTATACTGTTTCGCTTTTTTTTCGAAATTACAGAAAGGATATTTTCATATATTATTTCTTCATCCTTTAAAAAATAAAAAAGCATAAAAGGGGTAAGAATAAGCATAGTTATTATATTACTAATAGATGAAAACATAGTCATATAATCATAATTTTTCAAAAAATTTAAGGCTGTTTTACCAAAGTTTAGCAAGCTATTTTCCATATCGATATTCTGAAGTAATGCTATCTTTTGATCAGTTTTATTTATTTGGTCTACTATTTTATCGACAGTTTCTTCATAATTTTCAGAAAAAAACATAAATATTTTTTCACTTTGGTCATAAATTATATTACCTCCAAAATATATTATTATTGAAAGCATCAGTAGGACTAAAAAAAATGTCAAAAAAATAGCAACGGTTTTATTCTTTAGTTTCTTATGAAAAAAACGTACACTTGGTCTCAGCATATAGTATAAAAACATGCTAAGACTAAATGGTATTAAAATTAGTGATATTAGACTTATCGCTTTATTAGTAAAACTCGGGACTTTATCCAATAGCAATATTATAGTTAAAAGCAAAATTATTCCCACTGTTATTTTATAAAACTTTTCTTTATACATAAGACCCTCCTATTAGCATAAACTTATTATTTTTTTGACCACAATCGTACATCTAGGTCCATGTCTTGATAAAAACTATACAGATACTGTACAAAATTATAGTAATAAGACAATATTCTGATAGTCGTCATCTCATCTAGATTAAAGAAAATAAGGTTTAATTCAAATAGATCAGTCAATTCCGGAATTGTTATATATAAAACTCCTTCAACAAATGAAAGATATATCTCATGATCAAATTTCTTCACAAAATTCACCATTTTTTCTTGCATTGTCAAGCTCAAAATGTATCTAGCGGCATTTTCATTGGTCGCATATACATCAAATTTAGAATTAAATTCTGTCGATTCTAACGTAACTTTTTTCAAACCTTTTTTTGATTTTTTTGATTTTTTCGAGTATACAAATACTTTTTCCGAAGAATATTTATTGAAATCTATTTTTATAAATACACCTGAAAATATATTTTTAAAGTCTTCAGTCTGGACTGCAATCTCTGAAAATTCATAAAATATATCTTGTTTATTTTCGATTATATCCTCCGCTATTATTTTTATATTATTATTTGCTTCAACTATATTTGATTCTATAAAGTCTTTTTTTATGGTTTGACTTTTATCAATATTTGACTTCATATTGTATTCTAAGTTTGAATCTATATTACTTAGAGTGTTGCTCATTATTTTTTGTTTTATAATAGGTAAATCTAATTTAGCGTTTTTTACATCTTTATCCAGCAGATATGGCAGTCTTTTCTTAGTATAAAAAGCTAGATATGCAATTGGTAATATCAATCCTGCAAAAATAAAAGGAAGCGTATTTTCTTTATTGATCATAAAATAAAATAATCCTATTAATATTGCAGGTTCTAAGATTAAGAATAATATATTTGCAGTATAATATACTATGTTGCCCTTTTTTGTATTATGTAATCTGGTAATGATATCTTTTATGTCAATAAAATCAGCGGAATTATAGAAATCAACCATACGTTTTTCTACTGGAAATTTTTTAATTACTGCTTTCGTTTCTTTTTTTTGTTTGTAGAGCTTTTTTCCAAAAAACATTAACAAAGCTCCTAATCCCAACGTAACCATTGGATCAATTATTGAAAACATAACTATCATTAAAAAAAAGCTGGCAATATTCCACATATTTAAAAATATTTTTGGGAAAAAATATAACAGTGGCGATACAAATGGAAATATCATCAAAGTAACAACTACCGGTGTCATTATTTTTTCCATAGTTGGACCCAATGATAGTAAAGTCATTGATATAGCCATCGCGATTATGTAAGCTATAACCATTTTCACTAATAATATCTTTTTTGCCTGATATTCCCTTACAATTTTATTTCCACTTTTAAAACTAGAAGATATATTCAGCATATCATCTGGAGTTATATCTAAAGCTTCTATATCATTTGGACTAATATTTTCAAGAACGATTTTTTTACCTGATTTTGTTTTAAATTCCAATTCCTAATCCTCCTATTGATTTTATTCTTACTTAATATTATAACATATTTTTTCTGATTTTCAACTGAAATTACTCTTTTCATTTTATTTTAAATTTACTTTCACCGTTTCTTTTTTAGCATCTTTTTGATGTGATTTAACGCCAAGTTATAGTACGTGATATATTTTAAATCATTGCTATTCTAACTTGATTTCAATTTGTATTTTTTTAATCACCTTTCATTTTCATTTATTATTAGTCTATATTTTTCAAAATTGTTTCATGTGGTCCAATATTAACATTTCCTTTTTTCAAAATTTCCAAAAACTTTTTCCCATAAAATTTGGTTAAAATTCTAGTATCTAATATGCTTAGATAACCTGTATCTGTTTTACTTCGAATCAAACGTCCAATTCCTTGTTTGAACTTTATTAAAGCTTCTGGAACTTGGTATTCCATAAATGGATTGCCACCATTTTTGGAGATATTTTCTATAATTGCCTCGACTACCGGTTCTGTTGGGACTTTAAACGGCAACTTGATTATTACAACTGATTTCAATTTTTCTCCTTTTACGTCTACCCCTTCCCAAAAACTATCCGTCCCAAACAATACAGGATGTTCACTTAGTCTATACAATTCGAGTAATTTGTGCCGTGGAAGTTCACCTTGCAGATACAAATCATAGCCATTTTTAGCTAGTTGTTTTTTTAGCAGATTATAGGTATAGCGCATGGTTGAGTATGATGTAAACAGCAAAAATATATTCCCTTTTGTGTGATTACATATTTGTATCAAAAATTCCTTAATACTGGCTATAAAATCTCCTGCAGCAGGTGTCTTTATGTCACTTGGGATTAGCACTTGCATCTGTTTTTTATAATCAAAAGGTGAATTTATTATTTTTTCAATTATTTCTTCTGATATTCCTATGGATTTTTTAAAGTAATTAAAATTATCCTCTATTGCCAGGGTAGCCGAGGTAAAAACTATATTATCCATCTTATTATAAAGATTTTCCTGCAATTCATTTGTTATCTGAAGTGGTGTAGCACTTATTACAGCATTGGCATATCTTGTATTTATCTCTGTCCAATATACATAATCAGGCATATCTAATTTTATTATAGTTTCAAAGTCTTTGAAGAATGCGGATAATCTGTCAGTATATGTTCGTAGATCACTAAAAAGCCCGTTATCATCATCTATATCTGTATCTTCTACTAGTTCTAGAAACTCTTTCATTAGTTTATAATAAGCTATATATTCGCTTTTTAGCAATTTGTAACGTTTCAAAACGGTATTTTTCCACGCAATATCATTATTTAGATTATCTTCTCGCATTCGTACCTTGTTGTCGCCTTTATCCGTATGTTCCTTGAAGTACGTTATAAATATTGCAAAAAAATCATTTCCCTTTTCATATACACTTTTGTGAAGCGGGCCAAGTCTTGCGTCAAAGAAACTTTGTAATGCCGTCATCTCTTCCCTTACTAGTCCATTTTCTCGCAAAAATCCTAAAACACGAGGTATAGCACCCCCTTTTCCTTTTCTCTCTCCTTTGTAATTATATACATTATGCATAAATTTATTAAAAGAATACTTTGAGACTTTGTAACTAAAATAATCCCGAGCTATCCCCTCAATATTGTGTGCTTCATCAAATATAGCTACATCATAATCAGGCAAAATAGAGTAACTTGTAGAAAAGCCTGTTGCCTTTCGTATTTCTAAGTCCGCAAAATAGATGTGATGATTTGCCACAAGCACATCAGCGTCAACTAAGCTTTTTCTAGCTTTATTGAAAAAACATTTGTCGCGGTAAGGACATTTACTTTTCAGACACATATCGCTTTCGCTATTTACAAATTCCCATACAGCATAAGGCGGTTCAAAGTTAAGCTCATTTTTGTCTCCTGTATTAGTACGCACTGCCCAATTTATTACGCTTGTTAAAATATTTTTTCTTTCCTCATTTAATTCATCTATGTTTTCCAGTCGTATATTTTTCATTTTTCGGATACATACATAATTTCCTCGTCCTTTTACCAAGTAGTAATTGAAATTTTTCTCCAAAATACGTTTTACAAGTGGCAAATCTTTTTGAATAAGTTGCTCTTGTAAATTTATAGTATTGGTAGAAACTACTACTCTTTTTTTGTTTAATATTGCCCACTCTATTGCCGGTATAAGATATGCAAGAGTCTTCCCTGTGCCCGTACCTGCTTCTATTAATACCTTGGTTCCGCTATTTAGACCCTCTTCTATGGAGCTTACCATTTCCAGCTGTTCACTCCGAAATTCATAATCAGGAAATATTTTATTTATTTTACTATCTTCCTCAAAATATGATGTAACAGAAATTTTTTCCATTTTATTTGAAAACGGTTCTACAATTACATAGATATCATCGACTTCATTATTTATAATATAGCTTCCGCCACCCATATTTCCATATACAGATGAGATGCTTATGTCATTATCCGATGGATATAGATAACCTGAAGGATGATTATGAATTATCACTTCATTCTTATTCATTCTTTTAATAATAGCTGGCGCAGAATAGGAATTGCCACGTGCTAATACTTCCACATCCAAAACTAAATTTTCTTCATTTAATATACCCCGAAAAAATACCTCATTACCATTAGCTTCATTGATTTCATCCTGCATTTTTTCTATAGCATGTTTTGTGATTTTATCATTAATATTCATTTGCACACCTTTCTTTATTTTTCTCGTTGCAAAAAATCATTTATGTAAATTTAGTCAAATTTAATTTATTTACAATGAGATTTTATTTATCTTATTGTACTACAAGCGCAATAAATTTGCAATTTTTTTATTC
>CAZDNU010000437.1:0-1650 GCA_964506865.1 uncultured Fusobacteriales bacterium
GTAAATTTTTTTTAAATAACAAAAGCCGGCTCTGGGTGAAGGAGCCGGCTTTTTTCGATAATTCGCATTCGTGCATAATATTTGGGTGAGGGCAATAAAAAAGTTTTTGGGTGTTGCATTTCACTATAAGCAAATAACTTTCAAAAAATACATTTTTTATTTTTATTTTTCTATCTTGATTTTTATAAGCTTTGCTAGCCTTTTCAAAAAAACTTATTTTTTCGCCACCAATATCTTATGTTCGTTTAAAGAGCTTGTGTTTCTTTTATAGAACACTTAGATCTTTTGCGAGCTTTATTTGTATTTTTTCAACCATTTCAGAAATATAAGCCATTTTTTCATTCTTGCTTTCCGAAAAAAGTTTTATCTTTTTTTTATTTCATTCGGTTTTTTAGCATTACTTTATTTTGAGAACTTTTTGATCGTTTTGGGTACAGGCTTTCTGTTTTCAAAAGTATAAAAATACTTAAATCCCATCTGCTGTAACATTTCATAGGCGATGTCAAAGCTATCTGCAATATGTATCGTCTCATGACTATCAGATCCTACAGTTATTATCTCACCGCCTAGCTCTTTATACAACTTTAAAATATAATTTGAAGGATGAAGACAGTTTAGCCCATACTTATATCCCGAAGTATTTACTTCTATTCCTTTTCCTTTATATATCAAATTTTGCAGTATCTTCTTTAACACATCATGATGTTTTTTGTACTCGATTTCATTATTGTCATATATTCCATATCTTTTTATAAAGTCTAAATGCCCATAGACGTCAAAATCATTATATTTTTCTACACATTCAAGTACCTCAAAAAAATACTCGTCATATGCTTCCTGTTTTGTTTTATTTTCAAAATATACTTTGTCAACAAAGTCTACCTCATTTACAATGTGACTAGATCCTATTATAAAGTCAAATTCATAGTCTTTTATCATATTTTCTATTTTTTCTTGCAGTTCTGGTTGCAGCCCTAGTTCTAGCCCTTTTTTTAGTATAATTTTTTCAGCATATTTTTTTTTCATCTTTTCAAATTTATTAAAGTATTTTTCAAAATCAGGTAACGGTAATATGTAATTGTTTTCCCTGTAATCAAGATGCTCAGTAAAAACAATTTCTTCTAATCCTTTTTTTATTGCTTCTTTTATCATAGCTTCCATTTCAGATTTTCCATCAAATGACAAAGTGCTATGTAAATGATAATCACTATAAAACATAATCTTCTCCTTTTTTTGTATGCAAACTAAATTATTTCTTCTAAAATTTCCACTGTATCCCTTACACATTTATAACATTTTTTTATTAATTCATCATTTTTAAATTTTTCTTGCCCTTCTATACTTGATAGATCACAGCCATTTAAAATATCTTTACAAATATATGAACCATTTTTTATTTCAAATTTCTCCAGCAAAGCTCTTACTTTTGAGTAGGTTAACTCTTGTTTCTCCTTACTTTCATTTGCCCCTCTGCCATATAATAAGTTTATAACTAAAATTCCACCTGTTAGTGCTCCACACACTTCTTGCTTTCTTCCCATGCCCGCACCAAATCCACTAGCCATCTTGTATGCATAATCAAGGTCAATATTTATTTCCTTTGCAAATGCTCCCACTACCGACTGCGCACAATTATAACCTCCCATAAAT
>CAZDNU010000438.1:0-3542 GCA_964506865.1 uncultured Fusobacteriales bacterium
AGAATTTTTGAAGCAAGCAGCTTTGAGAGAAGTAGAAGAAGAAGGTAAGATTAAGGCAAAAATCATTTGCAAACTTGGTTCAAACAATTATATTATTTGGGACAGAGAAACACACAAAAAAATAATAAAAAAGGTAACTTTTTTCTTGATGGAGTATGTGGAGCCAAGCAGACTTAAATATTATGATACTGAAATGGTGGTGGGGCAAGAATGGTTGACACTGGATGAAGCTTTGGGGAAATTGGCTTATGATAGCGAGAAAGTTTTGCTACAAAAAGCAATCAAAAGGTTGAAGAAGTAATAAATATATGTTATAATATGAGATATGAAAAAAGAAATATGTCAAGAACCTTTAGTATCTATTATTGAACCTACTAAGGTAATAAAAGTAAGTGAAAATGATGTAGATTTTTTTGATACATACGGTAAAATTAGTAAAAATACAATTATTTTTTGGTCCACTTTTTTTAATCAAACTCAAAAACTTCGTGATTCAATTAGTGAAGGTTTTAAACGGGTTGAAAAAGTATATAATGTTGATCACAAGGAAGCAATAATTGATATTAATATTGATGGATATGAACAGACAGAAAGACATTTGATTTACAAAAATAATAGTAACTCATTCGAAACTTACAAAGTTGCTTTTAGACATCCATTGAAGGATGAATATTTGAAATACTCGAATGGTCAAGAGGTTGGTATTGAAATATATAATTATAAAATGAAAATTCCAAGTTGTCTTAATAATGACCATAAAGAGGTTTATATCCTGCCGATTTTTAACAAGAAAGGTTTGTCTGGAGAATTGCTAAGAATCACTAAAACTAGAAAATAAACATAGAAATATTGGATTGAAGTTGGTAGAATACCTAAGTGTTTTGTCTCCTAGGAGGGGTCGGATAGTGGTTCATTCCACACGCTTGGAAAGCGTGCGCTGTAAAAGGCTCGCGGGTTCGAATCCCGCCCCCTCCGCCAAGATAACCCGCCTTTGGCGGAAACGTTGCTGAAATGCTAATTTTGTAAAACAAAATTGTACTTTACCGCCAAGACATATTTACCCCTGTTTAGTTTTTAAAAATGATACATAATGCCAAATTATGCTAATTATAGTATGTAGAATTAAAGTTAGTAAAGACATATAATTCGGTTGAATAATGAAGTCACAAATTTTAAAAAATTTTGGAAATAGAGTTAGGCAAGAAAGAACTCAAAAGAATTTATCACAGGAAGGATTGGCAGATTTAGCAGGAGTACACAGAACATATATTGGAATGATAGAAAGAGCCGAAAAAAATATTACCTTGGAGAATATAGAAAAAATTGCAAAAGCATTAAATATAAAAATTGGTGATCTTTTAATCTAATAAAAATATGAGATATAAAATAACAAAAAAAGATTTTGATGTAGCGTTTGATTTCGCCCTTCGATATCATCTTGAGCCAAAAAAGTCACAATCTTCACGAACTTCTGGGGCATCAAGAGGATTAGGTGGAGTTTTGGATAGTTTTATATTGGGAAAACTTGTTGAACTTGGAGTTTCAAATGTTTTGAAAGTATTAAATCCAAGAAAAGACTTTATTTTAGATTTTGATATAAAACAGAATAATGAAGTTCTAAATGAACCTGACATTGTAAAAGTCATTGAAAACGGAAAAAATAGAAACCCTAAATGTTTTCTTGAAATAAAAAATATATCAAAAGATGATAGGTGGATTGGTCTAACACTAGAACAGTTCGAAACTATTAAAAAATCGTCTGACCCTGAGAACATTTTCATAATTGGAGCTTATATTGAAAACAGTAATCAAGGAAATCTAAAACAAAAAGATTTACTCGGTATTTACTTAAAAAACAAATTTAATTCTCCAATTTTTAAAGATTTCACAAATATAAACAACATTGAAATAGTTATTGAGTATGCAATTTCTGGAAAAGAGTTGATTGAGCATGGACTAGAATTTAAAAAAGGATTTTTTATGTATGAAACAGAGATATTTGAAATTGCCGGAAAACAAACAATGGTAAAAATCAATAAGGGAAAATTAAAAAAAATCGGTACTTTTACAAATAGTATACTTGACAGATATGTTATGGATAAAAAATTTCCTGACCCAAAATTTATAGGAAAAATTAACTTTAAAGGTAAAATAGAGGTTTTTGAAAAGTTGAATGAAAAGAGTTCAAGGAGATTTATTAAATGTCTTACTGATGTAATAGTAACAAACAAAATTTTAGGTATTTTTCAATTGGAGAAAAATAAAATATATCTTTTCAATCTTCATACTGTTGGTAGAAATCCAGCTTTAAATAGAAATAATATATGGATTGCGAAGAGGAATATTCAATCACTGCAAAACAAGAAACTAATCTCTAATACGAATAATAATTTAAATTATATTGCTAAAAAAATATAATTTAAAAAACATTAGTTAAAGTCTGTTAAATTGGGACCCATTGCCTTTTTTATTTGTCTAGCTATTGCTTTGATAACTGGGACACTAACCGAATTTCCAATTTGTTTATATAAAGCCGAATCGGCTATATTTGGAAGTTTATAATTTAACGGAAAACCTTGTATTCTTGCACATTCTAAAGGAGTTAGTTTTCTTATTCCTTTTTTAACTTTTATTATTGGAACATTATGACCACCCATACCCATATTTGCAGTAAGTGTGGGACAAACTCCCTTTTTATTTTCTCTTACATATTTTCTTCTCCATTGATAAACCTTACCTTCTTCAGTTACCGAATCTTTTATTCTTTCATATAAAGGTTTTCCATTATAAAAATATTTTTCAGGAACATCTTCTTCTAATAAATCAAGAATATTTTTGGTAAGCTTTATTGGTTCTGGAAATCTAAAAGTATCTGCATATTTTTTATTTTTGAAGCCGACTATATATATCCTTTCACGATTTTGAGGTATATTACCATATTCCATACTATTAAGTACTTTAACTTTTATATGATAACCAAGATTGATCAATGTTTCTTTAATTATTTTGAAAGTCTTTCCCCCATCATGTCCTTTTAAGTTCTTTACATTTTCAAGCAAAAATCCTTCTGGTTTTCTAGCTTTAATAATTCGAGCAATATCAAAAAATAAATTTCCCCTACCCTTTTCATCACTAAAACCTTTTCGGTAACCTGCGATAGAAAAAGCTTGACAAGGAAAACCTGCTAACAAAAAATCAAATAGTGGTAAATCATCAATGCCAATTTTTCTAATATCTTCAACAATTAATTTTGAGTCCTTAAAATTTAAATCATATGTTTCTTTACATTTTGGTTCAAAATCATTAGAAAATACTGTTGTAAATCCAGCTTCTTCAAAACCTAACCTAATTCCACCGATTCCAGCAAATAAGTCAATGGTCCTAAAACCATGATCCAGATATTTTGATTTATTAACAAAAGTGTTTGTATTAACATTACTAATAATTTGATAGACAACACCTCTAATTTCTACTTCTTCACGATAAAATGGTAGCATGGTCTGATTTCTAGGCTCTAGTCTAAATCGTGATGGTTCACGATA
>CAZDNU010000439.1:0-1882 GCA_964506865.1 uncultured Fusobacteriales bacterium
AGTAACCAAGCTAGATCACATACCTCCTACAGCAGACATATCATATCCAGAAACAACAGAATCTAATTCACAATCATCCTTCTGGCGATTCATCGCCAAGCGAGAAAGATAATCAAATTGTTGAAAGAGTAGCACGGGCAGGAGAAATAATGGGAATCCCTGTTATTGATTTTGTCATTATCTCAGAAAAAGGAAATTACAGTTTTCACGAAAAGCTAAAGGGTCAAAATCAAGGTTTTGATTATGTTGAAGATGGAGAGCAAATTTCTCTTTTTAATCTTTTAGAAAACGAAAAGCCAACCTATACGCCGATAATAAAAAAAATACATAAAACAAATTTTTATCCTGATTCTAGGACCAAGCCAGGCAGTTTCCAACTACAAAACAGACGATATTTAGGCAACAAGTATAAACTGCTCGGTTTTATAGAAGATATAGTAAATGAAAAATGCAACGGCATTAAAGTTTTTTGTGACATATTTGCTGGTACTGGCGTAGTCGCTGAACGTTTCAATGAAAAAAATATTAAAGTTATTGCAAATGATTTTCTTGCAAGCAATTATATCCCTCTCAGAGCTTTTCTCGGTGTTTCACGGATTAATTTTAAAAAAATAGAGAAAAAAATTGATTTACTTAATGCTTTAGAAGCAAATGAGGATAATTATTTTTCCAAGCATTTTGGAAAAACATTCTTTACTTTAGAAAATGCCAGAAAAATCGGAGCTATTAGAGAAAAAATTGACGAATTAACTAGAGATGAAAACGAAAAAGCAGTTTTCATTACTTCGCTTCTTTATGCAGTCGATAAAGTTGCAAATACAGTCGGACACTATGATGCTTATCGAAAAAAGTTGGACACAATTCAACCATTGCGTCTTTTGGTCCCTGATTTTGAAGCAGAGAATAACGAAAACAATGAGATCTACAAAGAAGATGCAAATCAGCTTATAAAAAAAATAAGTTGCGATGTTTTATATATTGATCCGCCCTATAATTCGCGCCAGTATTCGGATGTGTATCATCTATTAGAAAATCTGGTTACTTGGAGAAAACCGGAGGTGCATGGCAAGGCAAAAAAAATGGACCGTTCCAACATTAAAAGCGATTATTGTTTGCAATCTGCATCTAAAGCATTTGCTGATTTGATAGCAAACGCAAACTGCAAACACATTTTGCTTTCTTATAACAACACAGGTGAATCTAAGGACGGAAGATCAAACGCTAGAATAGGCGATGAACAAATAATTAATATATTAAAATCTCGTGGTGAAGTAGAGATTTTTGAACGTGATTACAGGGCATTTACAACTGGTAAAAGCGATACAACCGGACATACCGAGAGAGTTTTTTATTGTGAGGTTAAAAAACAATTATGAAAAAACCTTGGTCAATTTCAACAACAGTTAGAAATCCCGATAGATTACGGGGCTTTTTGGGAGTCCTTAAAGAATTGGAAGGGCAGCCATTCAATTCTGAAAACCAAATAAAATACCAAATTCTTTTAATCCAAAACAAACTTTACAAACCAACGGATTTAACAAGGGAGCAGAAAGAATATTTTGATGACATAGAAAAGGAAATGCCATTTTTAAAGGCAAAAGAAATTTTTGTAGCACAAAACTACGAGGATCCGGCAATGCGCGGAAGAAATTCAGTTGCTCCTCTCAATAAAATGGGCTTATGTGTTGCAAAAAACTCAGCGAAAGGTGTTAAAATTACCCCGCTTGGTGAATATTTTCTTTCAGAAGATTATGATTTGGGTAAATTGTTTTTTATACACTTTTTAAAATGGCAATTGCCTAACCCTGCGAGCCGGACATTTTCTGAAAACGACGGTTTTAACATAAAACCTTTTATTGGGACTCTACACCTCATTAAAGAA
>CAZDNU010000440.1:0-1935 GCA_964506865.1 uncultured Fusobacteriales bacterium
TACTTTTCAAGACATTTATCCAGCTCACCTAAAGCTTGATCAGTCTCATCACACGTTGGTGCTACACCATGAAATCCACATACATTTTCCATAAACGAAACGCCTTTACCTTTTACTGTATTTGCTATAATCACTGTTGGCTTTCCTTTTATTTTTTTTGCTTTTTCCAAATTTTCCATCAAACTTTCAAATTCATGTCCATTTGCATGAAGAACTTCCCAACCAAATGCTTTGAATTTTTCATCAATTGGATCTACATTCATTACCTTATCAACATTTCCGTCAATTTGTAAGTTATTATTATCCACTATCGCTACAAGATTATCTAGTTTGTAATGAGCAGCTGTCATTGCCGCTTCCCATACTTGACCTTCTTGTAACTCTCCATCTCCCAAAAGTGTAAAAACATTAAATCCGCTTTTATAGATTTTTTCCGATATTGCCATGCCACTTGCAATCGACAAACCCTGTCCCAATGATCCTGTAGACGCATCTATACCAGGGACTTTATGCATATCGGGATGTCCTTGTAATGGCGAACCATATTGTCTTAACGTAGGTAGTTTTTCTTTATCAAAAAAACCTTTTTCTGCTAAAACAGCATATAATGCAGGTGCAGCATGTCCCTTACTCAATACAAACCTATCTCTTGTTTCAGATTTTGGATTTTCAGGATCAACGTTTAAAATTCCTCCATAATACAATGCAACCAATATATCTGTTGCAGAAAGCGATCCCCCCGGATGACCGGATGATGCTCTACAGATCATATCAACTACTATTTTTCTAATTTCGATAGCTTTTTTTTCCAAAGCCTTAAAATTCGCCATTAAATTGCTCCTTTCAAAGATTTATAATTATTATTTTTATTTTTATCCCTACACAAAAATTTCATTCTTATTATAACATACTTTTTCGTTTTTTTTAACCTTATTTTTGTAATTATTATTATTTTTTTTAATTCCAAATATCATCTCTATTTATAGGCACCTTTTCTCTTGGAGTGATATTATCTCTGCCTATACTAACTTTCGGCAAACTACAATTCGGCTAGATCATTTATTGTGTATCTGGATCAATATTTTATAACCTAGCTTTTTTTATTTTATGATCGCTAGTAAGCTCCTTTTTCAAAATAGAGTACATATCTAAATTTACATATACTCCATTTTCTCTTTCATATTCACGTAATCTACCTTCAAATGTAAAATTACATTTTTCTAATGTTTTTTTGACCCTATATTTCTTGAATCAACAAGAGCTTCTACTCTATTGTATTTTTTTTCAAAAAATCCTACATCTAAAACCTTATTAATACATTTAGACATGATTCCTTTTCTCCAATATTTTTTATCTAATTTAAATCCAAGCTCTATTCTATTATGATTTTTATTATATCCAAACAAACCAATATCTCCAATGCATTTATTAGTATTTTTATCAGCTATAATCCATTTAAATCCATTTTTTTCTTTTTCTAAACTCAAAAACCAATCTCTTTCATTTTTTTGCTTCTTGTAACGATTTGAATGGAGGCCAACCATAAAATTTCATAACTTCTTCGTCTTGGCTAATTCTCATCATTTCATAAGCATCCTCATATGAAACATCTCTTAATATGATCACTTCATTTTTATACTTTATGTTCACTTAACTTTCTCCTCTCATTTTTTAATATAAACTCTGTAACGCCTTTTGCTTTTTCTTTTTTGAAACATTGTAATCAATTGCTTTGTTTTTATATTTTGTAAAAAACAAAAGCTGACCTAAGTAGATTAAAGTCTACTTTCAGGTCAGCTTTTCTGTATTATATATTTTCAGCTATTTTTATTCGATTATTTCAGCAACTACTCCTGCTCCTACTGTTCTTCCGCCTTCTCTTATTGCGAATTTTCCACCTTTTTCCATTGCGATTGGGTGTATTAATTCTATTTC
>CAZDNU010000441.1:0-4843 GCA_964506865.1 uncultured Fusobacteriales bacterium
GAGAGCGCCGATATCCAGCCTGACGAGAGGCCAGCCTAAAATGTTTGCGGCTGCCTTGCAGGAGAGAGATTTACCCACGCCGGGAGGCCCCACGAGGAGGATTCCCTTGGGCTTGGGCAGGTGCTCGTTGTCGCTGCTGAAAGCTGATGATCGTGTTTGGATGTAGGATTTGAGGGGATTCAGTCCTCCGACGTTGGCAATGTCTTCCGGCTCCCAGCACTCCAAAAGTCCGCTTTTGCGAATCAGTTGGGATTTGACCTCGCTGACCACCTTTGAGGAGAAATATTTCGTCCTCACCAGTGACAGGGAATATGCACATTCAGCCTCGAACTCGGTGAGTCCTCGCGCCAAACGGGCAGCCTTTTTATTCGGCTTGATGTTGTGCGGGGAACCAAGGTCGAATTGCAGCGCGTACAGAGACTCGGCATCTGGTAGGGGTAGATCGATTACGGTGAAAATGGATTTGAGTTCAGGGGGGATTGCGATTATCGGGGATATGCCGATGAGGCAGTTACCTTTGGCCTTCCAGATGTCCGCGCCTAACTGGATCGTTTGGATCAGCTCGGCGGAGTTCAGGAAAAGGTGCAGGTTATGCGTCATCAGCACGGTGTTGGAGTTGCTGGTAAGCCAATTCAGGGCTTCCACGGGATCACGCAGGTCTTCGACGCCGACAAGACTGCCGGCAGGTCGAATTCCCATGGCGCAGTCCCAGGCGTAGAAGGTCCAATTGCCAGGGAACGGAAGATGTTTCTCGGCGCGTGTTGGTTCTTCAGTGAGAACCATCAAGACCGGGAATCCGCTGTGCAGGTACTCCATCAGGATCATGGTGTTTCAGCTCCTTGTTAAAGGGTGCAAAAAGGTGTGACCCAAGAAATGATCTTTCTTGGGATCGACGGACTGATTCTTTCGCGAAAACCTTAAAGGTTAGTCGGGAAAATCGGTCAGTATGGTAATATTATTTCTCTAAAGAGATTGAGATTAGAAAAAAAACAGCAAGCATTTTCTTGCAAAACTGGACACACTGATATTAATAAATGCCATTAAAGTTGAAATTAAACAGTTTGCAGATATAAAAATTTGCAATTCTAATTTATGTAATATTTCTTTGCATTTTATCTTTTATATTTTTTTGAATGGATTGAATGCTTTTTTTGCGTTCTCACATAAAAATTAATAATGGAGGTTATTGATGAAGCTTTTAACTGGTTTTTTCGTATTGTTTATTTCTTTTTACGTTTTTGGGTGTGGAGGGGCTCCGTCCAAACAATTTGTCTGGCATAGCAGTCCAAACAATCCTACTGTAGAAAACGACTATTTTAGAGCCCAAATAGTACCTTCAAGCTGTACTCAGTGGGGTTGTCGAGGTTTTGCACTGACATTATTTAATCTAACAGAGAGCAATTTGGAATTGAATTGGAATAAAACATTATATGTACATAACAACCAAACATCTGGTGGGTTTATGTTCGAAGGTGTGGTTTACAGAGAAAGAAATAATCCTAAAAGTCCAGACATTATTTTTTCTAAAGGTGTGTTAAGAAAAGAAATTTTTCCTAATAATTTGGTTGATTTTTCATCGGGCAAGTATGGCGGTTGGCGACACCAACCTTTGCCAGAAGGAGAAAATGGGGTCTTTGTTACAATAAGTGTTAATGGGAGAGAGATATCCGAAAAGGTGTCTCTTTTTCTATCAAGAAGAATGCTCTAGCTTTTTCGCTAGATTTTCGAAATTTTGAGATTTTTTTCAAAATATTTAAAATTTGATCTCGTCTTGGCTTAAACTGTCTTTTACAATGTTAATTAATTTTTTCTATTTCTGCAAAGAGTCTTAAAATTTTAAAAAAGCTTGTGTTTTGGTTTTTACTAGGCTTTTCGATATTTTGAAAAAAACAAGGTGTATCTTTGTTAGAAAATGAAACATAAAATTTCTACACGAGGTTGATCATGGAAGCTTCTCGCAATGCCACCATTAATATTGATTCTATGGTTTCTGAAATTCAAAATGTTGTCGGCAACATCACCGAGAGTGATTCAAATATTTTTGAACATATGAGAAAAAATTCGTTGATTTCAAAAATTCAAAGGTTGATTAAAATTGACAATATTTTAAATTATCAAAAATATAAGCTTGTTTTTATTGGCACAATCGGAACTGGAAAGACTACTGCCATATGCCACCTTTTCGATCTTGTGAACGAGGTTGAGAAGCAAATTGAAGTTAACAAGAAAAAGATTAGCGCAAAAGTTACCGAACCATTGCTTTCAACTGGATCAGGAAGAACAACTATTAGTGAAGTTGTTATAACCTCTGGCGATAAAAATTCTATCTCGATAGACCCAGTAGGCAAAGAAGCCCTTGTACAGCTAATTGAGGATTTCTGTTCATCTTTCTACGAAAAGAATCAAGAAGGAGAAGTTATTTCCGTAGAAATTGAAAGAGCTTTACGGTCAATTACAAACCTTAAGAAAAAACAAATTAAAGTTAAAACAGAAAGCGGCGAAGCTCAATCAAAAACTGTTGATCCAGCAAAAGAATTCTCTATAGAAATGGATTATCCTGAATTCTTCAATCTGGCGATTGAAAACTCTGACCTTGATAAACGAATTTTCAGCAAGGAAAGTAGCATACTGGAGTGTCCTCATGATGTTGACCCAAGATTGTGGCTCAATGAAATGTTTGAAAAGGTGAATAAAGCAGAAATTGAGAATTTTTCCATCCCTAAAAAAATATATATCACTGTAAAAAGTGATTCAGACTTTATTTCATATCTGGAAAGGTTTTCGTCTGTAATTGATACAAAAGGTATAGATGAAATAGCCATTAGGCCGGATCTTAAAGAATATATCGAAAGCGAAGATACTATATGCATTTTTACTTCTAGTTACAATGATGCTCCTGAAGCTAACATCAGAGAGCTTATGAAGCATTTCATGAGTAAAAAATCCAAAAAATTGGAAGACAGATTTGTTACCTTGATTTTGCCTCATAAAGGTGAGCCTGAAAATGAGAACGATGGAGATGGAACCAGGGAAACTGGTATCGAAATTAAAAAGCAGATTGTTTTAGATATTTTCAAGAATCTACAGTATAATATACATAAGGACAATATAATCCTCTATGATGCTCTCCAGTTTTTTGATCAAAAAGGCAGGCTTGACAGAGATGCGGACATGGATGAAGTTCAAGAAGTTAAAATCGATATCATAAACTCTTTGTGCCAAATTATTGAAAAAAGAAAAGAAAATCTATACAGAGAAGTTGACATTATATATAGAAGTTTTCAAGATTTACTTACTGAGAAAAAATTTACTGGTGCTGAGGTTGATTTAATTGAAAGAACAATCAACAAGCTTAACGACCAGCAATACCTTGAAAAAAGAGTTCCTAGTTTTGTGTATGAAGAATTTATCGAAAACTATATTGATTACTACTCTTCAAATTACAAGGCTTGGAATACAAAAGATGCAATACATCGCAGGCTTGGCACGTTTAAGGAGCGCGATTTTGATACCTACTTTGATGCAAAGGTTATTGCAGAAGGTTTAGATGATGATGCTATGTTGAAAAAATTTACAAAGGAGATTAAAAATGATGTCATTCAAATAATCAAAGATCTTGGAGATAATGTGGATGATATTAAAACTTTGACGCCAGAAATTATCAAGCGTTTTGAGATACAGTATGAAGCGTTTATTGATTCTGTTGGCACATTAATTGAAGATTATTTGCGAAAAAGCAACGAGAACCATTCTTTCTGGAGAGATTTAATTGATAGAAGGGGCAAGGGGCCAGGGTACAATCAGGATGTATGCACTATCTTGAGGCGAAAACTTGAAGGGCTTAATGTTGGAGTATCTGCGAACAGATTGTTGCAGGAATATGCAGAAAAAGAATGGAGAAAAACGATTAACATTGTACTTGATTTTTTTGTAATGAAATGATAAGCTTATTTTTCTTGGATGCAAAATGCTGTTCAAATGCTATGATCGATGGATAGATCTTTTCGCTTCTATAGATAATGATACAGAATTAATCAATTGTTTGATAAGAAAAAAGCCTGTTCCACTGCTCCCGGAAGAGCTTGTGAGGCAGGCTTTTTTACATCTTTTAACTAAAAACTTAAATATCGACAAGGACATTTTTGCTCTAAAAGTTGAGCACAAAAACATTGACATTGCAATCTTTCAGAAAAGCTTTACAAAAAATTTTGATCCATACAGAAATCCTTTGCTAATCATGGAATTGAAGAAAAAATCTTCTTGTCTCTTCAAGCCTGAATCAATCAAGCAACTAAAAAAATACATGGAGCAAAATAGCTGTGAAAACGGGATACTCCTGAACTGTGAAGAAATTCTGCATTTTTCCAATAAAAAAGGCTTTAAAAACGAGAAGATTTCACTTGGTGACATCAAAGGCTTGTTAGTTGCAAAAAACGAAAATGAAGATATTAAAAGATTTTATAATGCAAAAAAAGGTTGTGTTGAAAGCTTTTTGTTTCTTGTGGAAAAATATGGAAAGAACAACAGGTTTGAATTTTTAAGTTCAGAATGCAAAGCACCGGTTAAAGCCTTTTTGCTGTCAATTCGATCTAATCATATTTTTTTTGATGTTTGCGGAATCATTTCTAAGAAGAGTCAGCGTAGGATGCCTGTCGATGGCTTTGTAAAGTTGTTTTCGATTGTAGGGTGATTTTTTGTAAAAAACTATTACTTTTTCATATTTAAAAAAAGTTCAAAATTAATACAAAAATAAGTTGCACTTTGCGAAAAACTCTGCTCTTTTGCATCTTTCTCTCGTATGTCTTCGGATAAAAATTTAATTTTTTATTTTTTTATTTGAAAA
>CAZDNU010000442.1:0-2382 GCA_964506865.1 uncultured Fusobacteriales bacterium
ATTATCAAAAATTATAGCAAACAATGTGGTTGTAATCAATATTCCCAACATTTTTAAAAATCCATACTTCACTACCAATATACTTATAGCAAATCCAATTACTCCACCCAATATTTTTCTAGAATTTACACGCAAAAAACTTTTTATGTTTTCGTAATCATTCATCTCTATCCACCTCTGAAGAATATATTGTATTTCTATTTATATTTCCTTCATCTGTATTTTGACTTTCAAACTCTGCATTATAATTTAATTTTTTTATTATTAGTTCAACATTTTCTAATTGTATTCCTGTTTTTATTTCTGTTTCTCGTATTATCAAATTTTGTAAATTTTTTATTTCTAAATTTAAATTTTTTATTGCTTTTGCCGATATTTCAGCCTTTACCACTACTGCATTATTTTTAACTTTACTTTTTACATTTACATTTGTAGCATACGGTTTTGAATTTATGATACCTTTCACTAGATTTTCTATAGCTGATAGACTTACTCCAAGTTTGCCTGTTTCAGAATCTACTATTACATTTTTTTCTTCTTTTGCAAATAAAAATAAAAATTTAGCAAAAGTCACAACTATATAAAATGCCGATATTGATACAATTATTATTTTATTTGTCATCTCTGTATCTTGTAGTATATATTGTGGAAATATGCTTTCATAGATTGCAAATCCGCTTAATACTAGTATCCCTAACCACGATAAAAAGAATATACCTTTCCAAATCATAAAAAAACCCTCCCAATTAAAATTTTAGAGGCGAAAAATTCGCCCCTTATTTATTGCTTGACTTTTCGTTTTCCTTTTCTATATGATCTTCGTCTCTGGGAATATTTATGCCTTGTACATATACATTTACCTCTACGACATTTAGACCAGTCATATTTGTCACAGATTTCATTATGTTTTCTTGTACTTGAGTTGAAACTTCAGGTATCCTGACTCCATACTCTACCACTATATAGGCTTCTATAGAGCATTCTTTTTCTCCTACTTCTACCTTTACTCCTCTAGAGAAATTTTTCTTGCCCAGTATATTAGATATGCCATCACTTATACCACCACTCATTGCGAATACCCCTGGTACCTCAGTTGATGCTATGCCCGCTATTATTGCCACAACTTCATTTGTGATTTTTACGTTTCCTAATTCTGCCATTATTATTCCCTCCCCTTATATTTTTCCGAAAACTCTAATCGAATAGTTTTTCGGTTTTGTATCAAAAATTAAATATTATTTTTTCCCAAAATATTTTTCTATAAAGTCAGTTGTAAATATACCCTTACAATACATTTCATTTTCCAAAACTTTTAAGTGGAAAGGTATTGTTGTCTTTATCCCTTCTATTATATATTCGTTTAAGGCTCTTTTCATCCTTGATATAGCTTCTTCTCTATTCTCGCCATACACTATCAATTTAGCAATCATAGAGTCATAGTATGGTGGTATCTCATATCCAGAATAAGAATGACTATCTATTCTTACCCCTATACCTCCAGGTGCTATATATTTTTCTATCTTACCAGCAGAAGGCATAAAGTTATTTTCCGAATCTTCTGCGTTTATTCTACACTCTATCACATGTCCATTAAGTTTTATATCTTCTTGTTTTACTGTTAACTCTTCTCCAGCGGCTGCTATTATCTGTTCTTTTATTATATCTACTCCAGTCGCCATCTCGGTAACTGTATGCTCTACCTGTATTCTTGTATTCATCTCCATGAAATAATAATTTTTATCCTTATCTACCAAAAACTCTAAAGTTCCTGCACTGTCATAATTTATAGCTTTTGCCAATCTTACAGCTGCTTCTCCCATTTTTTCTCTTATTTCCTCGGTAAGTATGACTGATGGAGTTTCTTCTACCAATTTTTGATGACGTCTTTGTATAGAACAATCTCTCTCTCCCAAATGAACTACGTTTCCATGCTTATCGGCAATTATTTGTATCTCTATATGTTTTGGTTCTTCTATATACTTCTCTATATATACATCAGGATTTCCAAAAGCAGCATTTGCTTCATTTTGAGCAGCAGCAAAATTCGTTTCAAACTCTTTTTCATTACGAGCTATTCTCATTCCTTTACCGCCACCACCTGCTGTTGCCTTTATCATTACAGGATATTTTATTTTTTCCGCTACTATTTTTTTAGCTTCTTCCATAGTTTTGATTATACCTTCTGATCCAGGTGTTACAGGTACATTGTTAGCTATCGCTGTCTCTCTTGCTGTAGCCTTATCTCCCATATTTACTATACATTCTGCTGATGGTCCTATAAATACTATATCATGATCAGCGCATATGTTTGCAAATTCTGCATTCTCAGCTAAAAATCCATAACCTGGATGTATCGCATCTGCCCATGTCATCTCCGCTGCT
>CAZDNU010000443.1:0-2680 GCA_964506865.1 uncultured Fusobacteriales bacterium
ACTCAAAAGTTAAGGAATTGGATATAAAAGTGAGTCAAAAAATGGGATTCGAAAAAAGATTTCGAGTAACAGGACAAACATATGATAGAAAAGTTGATAGTATTGTATTAGACTTGCTTTCACACATAGCGCAATCAGCGCACAAATTTACAAATGACTTAAGGTTGTTACAAAATTTAAAAGAGATAGAGGAACCATTTGCTAAAAAGCAAATAGGATCAAGTGCTATGGCCTACAAAAGAAATCCAATGAGAAGTGAAAGAATAGCATCATTAAGTAAGTTTGCTATATCATTAGCTCAAAGTGTAGCAATGACAGCATCTACACAGTGGTTTGAAAGAACTTTAGATGATTCAGCAAATAAGAGGCTGGCAATTCCGCAATCATTTTTAGCTATCGATTCAATATTGACTATATGGGTAAATGTAATGAATGGATTGGTAATATATCCTAAAATGATAGAGAAAAGAATAATGGAAGAACTTCCTTTTATGGCTACTGAGCATATAATAATGGAAGGTGTAAAAAATGGCGGTGACCGACAAGAGCTTCATGAAAAAATAAGAGAACATTCAATGGAGGCTGGCAAACAAGTAAAGGTAGAAGGCAAGTCTAATGATCTGATAGACAGAATTTTAAAAGATGATTATTTTAATATTGATAAAAAAAGATTACTTGAAATAATGGATCCAAAGAATTTTATCGGAGCAGCAGCAATACAGACACAAGAGTTTGTGAGTGAAGAAGTAGACCCTATTATTGATGCAAATAAAAGTCTGCTTGGAATGGAAGCAAGCTTAAAAGTATAAGGCATAAACTTGAACTTAATTCAATGGGAGTATTGACTCCGCTTGAAGATAAAACGTTATCATAAGCAAAGAAAGAATTAGTAAGAAAAAGTCTTTACTTCAAAAAGAGGTGTATAAAATGTCAAATATAAAAAAATTATTGGACACGATGGAGTTAATACATTATATTAAAATAAGTAAAGAAAAGTTTTTTGTCTTTCTTATAAAGGGAGAAAATTATATCAGGGAAATTATCCCTGATATAATTATTTTACAAAGTTTTAGTATAAAAGTATTATTGGTGATAGACTACGCTGAAGAAGATAAACAAGCAGTAAAACAGATAAATAGAAAATTTACAGATGCACTTATGGAAATTTCGGCAATGTTAAAAAAACATTCGATATCACCAATGCCTATTTCAGGGACCAATATTGCAGTAAAGATAAAAGAGCAAGGAAAATATCCGAAGATAAAAGAGATAGAATTAGATACAGTAAAATATGCTTTTGCAAACCACAAAATACCTGTAGTATCACCTATAGGTATGGATTATAGAGGGAACTATCATTTTTTAGATTCGAAAGAGTTGACCTTGTATTTGGCAAAAGAGTTGTGTCCAAGCACTATTTTTTATATTTCTGATGTAGACGGAATATATATAAACAAAAAACTACATCAGTTTTTGACGTATAATCAGGTAAAAGAGGTAATGGGGACGAAGTTTATATTAGATGAAAGAGTTTTAGATATATTAGAATATTCATTAAATGCAATGGATCACGGGATAAAAGAAATATCTATATTAGGGCATGAAACAGGCAGCATTTATAAAAAGGTTTTGACATATGATATAGCAGGGACCCTTATAAGCAAGGTAAATGATGAAAAAATACGAGAAGCTGATATAGAAGATATAAATTCAATATATTTATTAGTAAAAAATGAAATGGATAAAAATAATATATTGCCTATTAGTGAAGAAGAAATAGAAGAATCAATAGAGGACTATATGGTTTATGATATAGATGGTAGCGTTATAGCAGCTGGAAAAATAAAAAGATATGAGGGCGAATGTGCGGAAATTGCAAAGATAGCAACTTATCCGAGATATCAAGGAGGAAAAAAAGCACAAAAACTATGCATAGAACTGGCGGAAAAAGCTAGGGCCAAGGGCATGAAATATGTATTTGGCTTAACAGTTAATCCTGGAATGATGAGTTTGTTTGAAAGCATAGGATTTGTAGCAACTAGTCGAGAAAATTTACCAAAAAACTGGCAAGAACAGTATGATTTCAGTAGGCCATCAAAAGCTTTTATAAAGTATTTTGAGTGATAGAAAATGAATTGGACAGATAAAAAAAAAGATGCATATATAATCACGATGATATTGATGGGATTGTATTTTTCGCTTATAGAAAGTCTAATACCAAAACCATTTCCTTGGATAAAACTGGGGTTTTCGAATATAGCAGCCTTACTAGGAATGAAACGTCTAGGTGCAAAAGCAGGGATAGAAATAAATGTATTAAGAATAATTATTCAGAGTTTTATGCTGGGAACTTTTTTTACGCCAAATTTCTTTATAAGTTTTTTTGCAGGCAGTATAAGTGCATGTGTAATGGCGTTTGCATATAAAAAGAATAAATTTTCAATAACAGCAATAAGTTGTCTGGGAGCGTTTATACATAATTTATCGCAATTATTATTTGTATATTTTATTTTGTTTAGAAATATAAACATTTTCAGTAAAAGCGTATTGGGGTTTGTTTTGTTTTTTTGTATATTGGGAATAGGTACAGGAATTTTTATAGGAATAATTACAGAGCAGATAATATCAAGAGGAGGGAAAAATGGGAAAAAAATATTTTGGCACAGACGGTATAAGAGGA
>CAZDNU010000444.1:0-1968 GCA_964506865.1 uncultured Fusobacteriales bacterium
AAGGGACTTGAAAACGCAAGCGATAGGCTGAAACACCTAAAGAAAAATAATCAACTAATCTGCTTTTCCAATAAGGTGAAATCCGGGTTTTACTCCAGATGTTTTTAGACATTTTTCTGGTTAGGCCACAATTGCTACAACGGATCTGACCACTGGAAAGAGACCAGAATTTTTTACTGCCGCAGCGAGGACATGTTTTCATACTCTCTTTATACTGATTTATCAACAGTTTTTCAAGGTTCTAAGTGCAGATTTCTTTTACCATTACCTTAATTTATAGACAAATTATTTTTCATAAGTTTTAGATATTTAATACATATGAGATTACAATGAATATAATGTATAGATAGAGAAAATATTGATGCAATAGTTTACTAATAAGTAATTTTGAAAGAAAAGAGGAGGAGATTTTGATGAAAGTCTTTGAAGGCAAAGTATTACGAATTAATCTAACAAATTCTGATATTTTATATGAAGATTTTGGAAAATATAAAAAAATGATTGGTGGTAGAGGGGTAAACCAATATATTCTATTTAATGAAATGCCTATTGGGATTACTCCATTTGATCCTTTAAATATACTCGCAATAGGAGCAGGTATCCTTGCAGGAACAAATACACCGGGTGCTTCAAGGCTTAGTATAGATTCTAAAAATGTTCTTACTGATGGTATAGGATCAGCTAATTGTGGAGGATATTTTGCAGCAGAAATGAGGTTTGCTGGACTAAATAATATTATCCTTAAAGGTAAATGTTCTAGACTTTCTTATATATATATCTATGATGAAGATGTAAAAATAATTGATGCAACTGATCTTAAAGGTAAATTCATATCAGAAACAAAAAAAATTCTTGAAGAAAGACATGGAGATATTAAAGTTTTATGCATAGGCCCTGCTGGAGAAAATTTGGTTAGATCTGCTTGTATCATTGTTGATGGTGCAAGGGCAGCTGGTAGATGTGGCCTTGGTGCTGTTATGGGTTCCAAAAATCTTAAAGCCATTATAGTTAAAGGATCTGGGAAAATTGATATTTATAATCCTAAAATGTTTGAAAGACTTGTAAAAAAATTGAATGCAAAATTAACAAATAATGATTTCTTTAAAAGAAGAAAGAAGTATGGAGTATATTGTTATGAAAAGCCATGGATTCTAGAAGGTTCTTACAAAAATTTTTCAGGCAAAGAAACTCCCAATAAAGATAAAAAAAGATTAATGCCTGATGAGTTTTTTAGGTATAAAAAAAGTCAGAAAACTTGCCCTTCTTGCCCATTGGAATGTTGGACAATACATGAATTCGAGGAAAATGGCAAGATAGTCCATGTAGAAGCATTACAAGGAAATACTTTGGGTAACTTTGGGGGTAAACTAGCTATGACTAATCCGAAAAGTATTCTAAAAGCTCATGCTCTTTGTGATGAATTAGGGATAGATGAAGATAATGTCGCTGGCGTAATATCGTGGGCTATGGAATGTTATGAAAAGGGTTTTATAACAGATAATGAAACGAATAATTTAGATCTTCGCTGGGGTGATGATGAAATTATTACAAAACTTATAAATGATATTGCTTTTAGGGAGGGGTTTGGCAATATATTGGCAGAAGGATGTGAAAGAGCTTCAAAAAAAATAGGAAAAAGGACAGAACAATTCTGTATTCATGTAAAAGGACAGGAATTATGGGAATGCTTATGGAAGGACATACCATGGGCACTTGGAACATTAGTGTCTCCTAGGGGAGGAGGTCATACAAGAGGTGCGACGATCTCGAGTAGGCTCCAAAATCTCGACAGTGCTACTTGTAACAAATATTTCGGTATTTCAAGTATAGGTAAACCAACAGATTATAGAAATAAAGAACGATTAGTATATTTCTTTGAGCGATTACATTCTTTTCTGGATTGCATAGGAATGTGTTTTCATATGAGTAGTTGGAGATTGGATATGCTTGTGCCAGAGGATTACGCTG
>CAZDNU010000445.1:0-2295 GCA_964506865.1 uncultured Fusobacteriales bacterium
ATTGGAAAGATATATGAAATTGTTTATAATGATAAGCTCTATGCTGGTTTTGTTGAGTTGTGGTATAGAATATGAGGATGTAGAGGTGCGTATAGGTCCTTATCGAAGCGTGCTTGATGAAAATGCATATTTTGAAATGGCATATATGATAAAGGAAAATCCTGATGCCGAAAACTGGGAAGAACTAAAAGGTGAAATAAAGGATTTTTACTTTGAATGGGGATATCAATATAAGGTAAAAGTAAGAAAGCAAGAACGAAAACCATGTGTAGATGAGATAGATGGATATGAATTTGAATACAAAGTATTAGAAATATTGACTCGTAGCCAGATGGATGTTGAGGATACATTTGAAGTGAAGCTAAAAAGAGGTACTTATAATTACGTAGAGTATGATGATGACAATGGCAGTAAAAAAGATGGATATTATTTACCGGATGGGACATTGATTGTATTTGATAACGAAGAAATCAAAACTGAGTTTGATACGGTATATGAGAATGAAGATATAGGAGAAAAATTGATAAGTGGGGTATTCAAGTATAATTTCGAAAGTACTCAGCTAGATCAAGAGATAATATTGCTAGAATTAAATGAAAATCAAAACTGAGTTTGTATAACTAATGGAAAAATATTGTAATATAAGATAAAGGTGGTGAAATGGCGTTGTCAATATGAGGATATGATAGCGTAAACTAAGATGGGGATTAGTAAAAAGCAAGTAAGCCTTATAGTTTTGATATTATTAATAGGTACTGCAATTGGTTTTGGAATATATATATTTAAACCAAATGAAATTTCAAAAAAAAATAAAGCAATAGAGATCAGTAAAGAAAAAAAGCAAGAACTTAAATTAAAACTTGAAAAAAAGAGTAAAATAGAAAAAAAACATGAAGGGAAAGCGGAGGATAATGCTGCTCCTGTAATAAAAAACTTTAAAATATCTTCAAATTTAATTGATTATACTGAGAGGATATTTCCAAATATATATTTTGAATCTGAAGATGAATCAGGGACATTTAGAGCTAGATTACAGTTTTATTATAGAGAAAAATTGATAGGATATATGCAGGAAAATCCAAATACGAAAAAAACAAACATACCAATATCTTTTTTCATAGATGAATATACTATTTTAGAAGACTTAAAGACTTTCAAAGACTTTGAAGGAGCCAAAATAGACTATGAGCTAATAGTATGGGACAATAATATGCAAAAAGGCATATACAAAGCAGAAGATCAAATAGAGGTAAAGGACAACACAAGTCCTAGTGCTGTGCGAGTATTTTGGACGTTTTTTTATAATGAAGACAATGATGATATAGAGTTATATAACAAAGATGTATTAAATACTTTCGTACTATATCATTCAAAAGATTTACCTGAAATACCTGACAACAAGATAAAAAAATATGAGTATGGTTTGACTACTACAGATGGGGCTCTGTTATACAAATCGGATCTTGAAGTTTTTGAAGAGAAGAAAACAGATATAAATCTAAACATAGAGGGAGAAGGAAAGTTTTATTTTTACACTAGAGCATATGATCTGAGTGATAATTATTCTGAAAAGAAAATAAATGTGTATTTGGATCAAAGTCCACCAATAGCCTCTTTAAATCTAGGTGAAAATATTTTGTTTCCTTCTGGACGGACAGCAAAGGCTTTGTTGAGCGCAAAAGATAATTTGTCTGGAGTCACGAAATATCGACTTGCAATAAGTGAACGGCAACTATATTATAGTAGCTGGCAAGATTTTGATGAAAACAAAGAAAGTATGATTGTGGACTTCAAAGTTCCAAATCAAGAAGGCAGCCATAACTTGTGGTGTCAGGTAATGGATAAAGCCGGTAATGAAACCTTGCCATTTAGGGAAACTTTTTATGCAAAAAATGATCCTAATCTTAGAATAACATCTAAGTTTAATGAAAGAGAGCAAGAGACAAACTTGGATAAAAATATAAATAAAACAGGAATAAAAATAAAAAGTGTTGATGAAAAATAAGAAAAAAACATTAAAGTTTTTGGAAAATAAGTCGATTTATTAAGTATAACTTATCTTTCCCTTAAGAATATATTCACCGCGAAGTAGAGAGGAAGCTCTCTACTTTTTGCTTGTCAGGATAGGCTGTCTCTTGGTGTATGAGGAGGATTAAAAATGATTGATGCAATATATATACATGTTCCATTTTGTGAAAAAAAATGTTATTATTGTGATTTTTTGTCATATAAAGCAGATGAAGGAGATATAGAAAAGTATTTTGAATATATATTGAAAGAAATATATTTACATTC
>CAZDNU010000446.1:0-2224 GCA_964506865.1 uncultured Fusobacteriales bacterium
GTGGTGTTTGTTGCTGTGGCTGTTGTTGAGTACTCGCTGAAGCCCCTTGAGCTGTTTCTTCGCCTCCACCACTTAGAGCAAACATCTCTTTTACTATCATTTTTGCAAAATCATAGTCCATTATCTGGTATATATTCGTTTTTACTAAACCTTCTATCTCTAGATCAAATTTCACTCCTATAAATTCAGGATTTTTGCGAAAAAAGTCTGGTTGATGTGGTAATTCACTTATATCTTTTACTGATACCACCGGTGGAAAAATATCTATATCCTTTTCAAACATCCCTGCAAGCGCAGTTGATGAAGAGCCCATCATTTGGTTCATTGCTTCTCCTACTGCACTTTTATATAAATCATCTAGCTCGTCCGGTGGCTGAGTTCCGTCATTTCCCATCATAAGATCCCCTATTACTACTGCATCTTTTTTATCAAGCAATAACAAGTTTAGACCTGAAAATCCCGCTTTATATTCAATTTGTACTAATACTTTGTCTCCTACTTGAGCTTCTTGTTTTAAGTCTTCAAAAGTCAACACTTCTACTTTTGGAGTATTTATCATTACTTCTTTCATCAAAAGAGTAGACAAAGCTGTAGATGACGAGCCTATGGAAATATTTCCCATCTCGCCTATCGCATCTTCTTCTTCTTTTGTTAAACTTATTGATTTTGGTGCATCTTCTTTGGCACTGGTCGTCTCTTCTTCATCACTTGAGCCACCGCCTAAAAGAGCATCTATCTCTTCCTGAGACAATATTCCTTCCATGGAACATCAACTCCCTTCCTCTATTACTTCTTCAATAGAAACTGCCATTCGATTTCCTTCAGTCCCAGGACTAGCCTTAAATTTTACCTTATTTCCTACTAAAATATCAAGTGGTTTATGAATATTTTGATCTAAAACCAATACGTCTTGTGCTTTCAATGTTAACAATTCATTTAAAGATACATTGGTTCTTCCTACCCTCACCACTAGCGGCACTCTTACCCTGTTCAATCTTTGCTTTATAGCTAATATATTTTCTTCTGTTTTTTCTTTCTTTATAGATGAAAACCAGTATTGAGCTGATAATCTAGGTATTATCGGATCAATCAATGGCGCTGGGAGACATATATTCATCATTCCTTCAGCTTCACCTATTTTTATTTCGAAAGTTACAATTACTACCATCTCATTTGGTCCTACTATTTGAACAAACTGCGGATTTGACTCTATTTGCTCTATACGTGGTTGCACTTCAAAAACATTTTCCCATGACTCTTTTAAGTTTCCGAGTAATTTTAATATCACACTCTCTATCACTGTAAGCTCTATATCTGTTAGTTCTCTAGTGATATCCATAGATTCTCCCGGACCTCCAAATAACCTATCTATAATTGCAAATACTATATTTGGATTTAGTTCCAGTAATGCATTGCCTTCTAAATTTGTCATATCAAATATACTTAATATTGTAAATTCTGGTATAGAACGTATAAACTCCTCGTAAGTTAGCTGGTCTACTGATATAACTTGTATTTGCACTGCTGTTCTAAGTTGAGCCGAAAGCATTGTTGTGTTTAGACGGCCAAATGTTTCATGTATCATCTGAATAGTTCGCAGTTGGTCTTTAGATAATTTATCCGGTCTTTTAAAATCATATATTTTTACTTTTTGTTTTTCTTCTTTTTCTTTGGCTTCTTCCAGGTTCATCTCTCCTGTAGATATCGCTGACAAGAGGGCGTCTATCTCATCTTGTGATAAAACTTCAGCCATATTCTTCACCACCTTAAAACGAAAATTCGCTCATTTAAAAAAACAACTTTTTTATTGAATAAGCCATTTTGCAAAATAAACATTTTTGATTTTTGCTTCCCCCATTACACTATTTACCTCTTCTATTATCTCAGCTTTTAAATTTTCTTGCCCCTTATCTTCATTTAATTCTCTTATGCTTTTACTTTTCAGTATATTCAAAACTCTGTCTTGAAGCATCACCTGACGAGCTTCCAATTCTTCCGCTCCTTTAGACTTAGATTTTTTATCTGTAGCTAGTTCAAAGTGTATCTCTACCACCAAATATCTTGATTCCGGCTCATTCAAATTGATAGTATATTCTCCAAACCCTATTATCTCTCCTAACTTTGCATCCTCTTTCTCTTCATTTTCCACTTCGCCTGGCTTACCGGGCGCAACTGCACCATTTGAGCTTTTCATTTTTTTAGCGATATACGCTGCTGTCCCAGC
>CAZDNU010000447.1:0-3992 GCA_964506865.1 uncultured Fusobacteriales bacterium
GTTAAATAAGATAATCGAGGATCTGACACTTTATAACGATAGTGATGAAAATAGTCCAAATGATGTATTGAAAGATGGTATATATATACGTGCAAATACTACAGGGGAAGAATTATTATATGTATATGACTATGAAAAGTTGATTAATCTAAATGATGCTGAAAAAGAAGAGATATTACTTTTGCTTGAGGAAGAAAGTGACATGGGAAATGTAGAAGTTGTAATAGATGATAATTCTAAAAATATTGATGATTACGAGAGCGTAGAAAACGTAAAAGAAACAGGAATAAGCCCTAAAATTGATCTGGATCAACCAGTAGCAAATGAAGATGGAGAAACAGCGGGGAATACAAAAAATAAAATAATAACTGATAGCATACAGGATATAGCAAGTGATAGCTTTGTAGTTAACGTACAAAATAACGTGGATAGTCCCGAAATAAATGCGGATGAGCTTATTGGACAAGAGATAAAAATATATTATGATGAAATATATACAAGACGAGCTGATAGTAGTTTTATAATAGGGATCATAGTAGATGTATTAGCAAATGGAGGCTTTAAAATAGAATTGGAAAGTGGTAGCCAATTTAGTGATGGGATAAATTACTATTTTCAGTCAACTGAGTTTATATTCTTCTTAAATGTAAACTTTACTTTTGAAGACAATCAAGAAGAAGCAGTGAAAATTGAAAGTATTCAGGAATCAGGAAATGGATATATCTTGATAGAGCTGGATAAGGTAATAACAGAATTTAATTTTGATAAAAGCTTGTTTGAAGTACGCCAGGTACTTAATGATTTGGAGACTGAACTTGCAAATATTCAAGTTACTATTTTGGATGAAGAATTTGTAAAGATAAATATCGAGAAGATAGAGAGCAAGGAAGAGAAACAGACGTTGCAGTATATTGTGACGTATAATAATGGACAAGAATATAAAAGTAGTATAATCTATATTGATTCAAATACTATTCCTGATACCGAAAAACCAGTAATAACTTTGACTAATGACAGCACAATAAATTTATATGTAGGCGATACTTATACAGAGTATGGAGCTACAGCCGTGGATAATGTAGACGGTAATATAAGTGGAGAAATAGTAATAAGTGGAGAAGTAGATACAAGTGTAGCAGGAACTTATTATGTAACGTATAATGTAAGTGATGAAGCAGGAAATACAGCTGATGAAGTAATGAGAACAGTAATAGTATCAACGCGACCAAGCTCAGGTTTTGTATATAACGGAACTTCATATACAGGACGAGGAACTACTTTGAATTCGAGTAGTCCACAAGTTTATTCTGACAGTAATATTAGTATTACTAATCCAAGTGTAAAATCATTTGAAGCAGATGCTTTCTTTGTAATGGAAGGAAATGTCACATATACAGGTGCAGATCAATACATATGGGTTCGTGTAATAAAAGACAGTACAAGTGAGGAAACCTCATACTGGCTTCGAGGAAATTTTGAAAAACGAATATGGCTTCGATTTGGAGCAGGAGAATATACAGTTAAAGTTCATAAAACGGAACAAACAGTGAACAACCTGAATTATGAAGGAGATCTTTTGGGATGGTCATCTTATGGAGAGACTTACTTATTTAATGTTACAAATACTAGAAATGAAGATGGTAAATACTATTATCCATCTGGACCAATACAGTCAGATGATCCTACATTAATGAATATTGCTAGTCAACTAACTCAAGGTATATCTACTGATAGTGAGAAAATACGAGCAATACATGATTGGGTAGTAAAGGAACTATATTATGATGACTTTTCATTACCTGAAGGACAACGAAAGAAACAAGATGCTATCTCTACATACAACAACGGAACAGCAGTTTGTGAAGGATATACTTCACTAATAAATGCGCTGTTACGTGCCAGTGGATTTAGAGTAAAAGCTATAGCAGGGTTAGGTGGTGGTGGTGGTCATGCGTGGACAAATATATATTATGAAGGGTCGTGGAAATTTATAGATGTAACATGGGCTGATCCTGGAGGTTATGGAGATGCTGATGGTCCAGGAGGACGAGATGATGATCCGAGTGGTGGAAATTTAAGTTTAACTTATTATATGCTGAATTCATTAACAGGAGTCGATGACAGTCATACCCCACAAGATGATAGACCAGCACGTAATATTACAGTAGAGATGCCAAGCTGGGAAGGATATCCAAACGGAATATATTAATACAAGAATAGGGAGTTGATTAAAAGAGAAATCTTTTGGTCAACTCTTTTTTTATAGCATAAACTACTTATGAATATTTGTAGCTAGTAAAAATCATTAAGTAATAGGGAAAGGTAAAAAATATAACACACATTGATATAAAAATAGAATTATGACTGATTTGAATATTTTAAATTTTTTCAAAAAAAATTTGTTTTGTTACAATTATGTTACAATTGGCTGGTATAATTTATATGAGGAAATAAAAGGAGGGATATGTTTATGAGATTTACTGTGGAATTTGAGGTAGGGAAAAACAGCTTTCCTGTGGACTATAGGGAAATATTTGTAGAGTATATTGCAAAGCTTGTGTGTAATGGCAATAAAATGTCATGTACTCAAGATATAAAATACTCAAATAAATTTACATTTGCTGTATATTTTAGAAAGCCTATATTTTTAGAAAATGAAATAGAAATTGCAGAGAGATTAGTAAATTTAAATTTTTCCTGCTTGGATGATGAATTAGGAAAGCGTCTATATGCAATATTTAATAGAAATAAGAATAAAAAATATTACTTTGATGAAGATAATTTCCTTGAACCAATATTCATAAAACCGGTACTTGAAAAAAAGATAAATGTAGAGAACGTAGCCTTTAAAATACTTTCGCCGGTATTAATAGAAAAAACAAATGATATTCTCGAAAACGAGAAACGAAAAAAACATTATTATACATTTTTAGATAAGGAATTTGAGAAATTTCTCAAAAAAAGTTTAAATAAAGCGATAAGCGAGAAAGAAAAAGAGTTAGACTTTCAAGATATTAGCTTTGAAGTACTGGACTATCGAAAAACTGTGGTAAAGCACTTAGGAGAAAAAATGACAGCAAATCTTGGTAAATTTCGAATGAAGGCTAGTAAATCTTTGTTGAACTATATATATAGAAACGGTATAGGAGAAAATACAGAGATGGGCTTTGGGATGCTAGAAATATTGTAAGATAAAGGATTAGGATAAAGAATAACTAGGATTTATAATATAATACTTCCAAAATAGACTATGAAATTACTTGAAAAACATTGTCTGTTTGGAGGTATTTTTTGGTTTTAATAAAATCTCAACAATGTAAACGTTTACATTTTTCTTGACAAAGTTTTAATTAGATGATAAACTTATACTAAAAGAAATTATCTATATATGCTAAAAAAATATGTGAAAAAATAAAAATTAGGAGTACCTATATGACAATAAAAGATATTGCAAAACTGGCCGGAGTTTCTACTGCTACAGTTTCGAGAGTTATCAATAATAAATCAGGGGTAAAAGAAGAAGTACGATCAAATGTAAAAAAAGTAATGGAACAACATGACTATACCCCAAATCTTGTAGCAAGAGGACTAGTAACAAATAAAAGTAATGTAATCGGCATGTTTGTACCAAGATTTTCAGCTTATTATGCTCCTAGAATTGATGCGATTATAGAATACTGCAACAATGAAAATTATGGGGTAATGGTAGGGGGAGCTGTAGGGAAATTTGAAGGTAGAACAAAGAGCCTAAATATGCTTTATGAAAAGCAAGTAGAAGGACTTATATATTTTGTAGGAAAGCTAGATAAAATAGATGAAGAACTAATAAAAAAAATAAGTAAAAAAATTCCTGTTGTACTTGTGGATCAGAGCATTACTGATTCTGGCATACCATCAATATTACCGGATAACTATGATGGTGCTAGAAAAGCTATGAACTATCTTATAGATAATGGTCATAGAGAAATTGCGTTTATAGCCGGTCCAAAATA
>CAZDNU010000448.1:0-5071 GCA_964506865.1 uncultured Fusobacteriales bacterium
AGGCTTTTTATTTCTTCTAATGCTTTGAGTTGCTCTTTTTTTATTCTATCAATTTCTTTTTTAATGTTTTTGCTATTTCTTCGTTTTTTTTAATTCCACCAGCTGCAGTTCCATACTCCATTAAGGGCGTCCTTCTTCTTGTTTGATTTTTCCCTAACTTTATTTCCATTCTAATTTCTTGCAACTTATCTCTCAAATCTCCTTTCTTCTTCTCTAATTTCCATATTTCATTTGTTTTTGTTATCAAAAAATCATACCTTTTTTCCATAGTTGATTCTATTTTTTTATCCATATTTTTATTGATTATTTTTTAAATCAATTTAATTTTTTCTAGTTTATTTTTCTGTTTGAAATGTCAAAGAATCGTTCAAAAAAACTTGTAAGCTTGCTCAAGACACTTTCTCTTTTTTTCCCATATTTACCATCTGGTCGAAATTTTGAAATAGGTGGTAGTATTTTTGAAATTGCCGTGCCGGTTGTTGCAACATTTCCGTCGCGAAAAGCATTATTTATAAATTTATAGGTCGCTTCCCTATCAAGTTTTTCATTTTCAATAATTCTTTCCAACTCTTCAATCTTCTTTTCTTCTACAAATTTTTCCCAATCTTCATCAACGACAGAATGAACATCAAGCGAAGTAATAAAATGATTAATAAGATCTTTTTTATTTCTTAACTCAACGCTGGAATCAATTGCTTTATTTATATCCACCAAAAGTTCTTTATTTTTGATATTATCTTCGTGATATTTTTTAATAAGATCCAAGATATAATCAATATTAATCTCAATCTGTTTTATAAGCTCCATTTCAAACACCACATCGTCATTAACATTTTCTTTTTCCCCCTCTGTGCTTTTACGAAACTCGTTATATAGATCAATATACATACTATGATAATCTTGCACACCGCGTTCACTTAAAATTTCATTTCCTTTAAACTCATCAAAAGCCGTAAGAATATTACGAACACGCAAAATCATTCCGTATAATTTAATAAAATCTTTTTGATTTTGTTCTCCTGTGATCATTTCTCCTATCGGGAATTTATTTAAAAGTTCACTTATTAAACTTTTATATCCTCGCACTTCTTTATCGTCATCCTCATAACCATAATAATAATCTGTATAAGATTTAAGAAGGACAATTCCACTTGCTTCTTTGTCTCCAAAAAGTGCAATAGATTCATTTGTTGCTTTTTCTAAGTTACGAAAACAAACAATATTTCCAAAGGTCTTTACGCTATTTAAAATACGGTTAGTTCTGGAAAATGCTTGAAGCAGTCCGTGTAAACGAAGATTTTTATCAACCCACAAAGTATTAAGAGTTGTTGCATCAAATCCGGTTAAAAACATATTCACCACAATTAAAATATCTACTTCTCTTTTTTTAACTCGCTCACTAACATCTTTATAATAATTTTGAAACTTATCTGACGAAGTGTCATAAGAAACTCCAAACATTTTATTGTAATCAATAATGGCATTTTCAAGAAAATCACGAGAGCTAATATCAAGACCGCTTGTATCTTCAGAATTTTCATCAATCATACCGTCAAGATCTTCGTCATTCACCCCAAAACTAAAAATTGTTGCTATTTTAAGTTTTTTATCACTTGGCTCATCGGCTAACTGTTTTTTAAACTCAAGATAATATTTTTTTGCCACATCAATAGATGAAACTGCAAAAATAGAATTAAAACCAGCTAATCTGCGATCTTGAATTTTATAAAAACTATTTCTTTTTGTTTTTTGATCAAAATGTTCTCGTATGTACCGAACAATCTTTTCAATTCTTTCTGGTGCAGAAAGAATAGCTTCGCGATCAATATCACTTACTTTTTTATCTTCAATATTTTCAGCTTCACGAACTGTAGAAACATAATCAACTTTAAATGGCAAGACATTTTTATCGGCAATCGCATCAACTATTGTATAGGTGTGTAATTTTTCACCAAAAGCTTGCTCTGTAGTTTTAAAATCAGGACGACCACCAGACGAAGAATTTACTGCAAAAATAGGTGTTCCGGTAAAACCAAATAAATGATACTTTTTAAATGCTTTAGTAATACCATTATGCATTTCTCCAAATTGAGAACGATGACATTCATCAAAAATTAAAACAATATGTCCATCAAAAATAGTATGTCCCGAATTCTTCTTTATAAATCTATCTAATTTTTGAATTGTAGTAATAATAATCCTAGAACTTGTATCTTCTAACTGCTTTTTCAAAATAGCGGTGCTTTTATTACTATTTGCCGCACCTTTTTCAAATTTATCATATTCACACATTGTTTGATAATCTAAATCTTTACGATCAACAACAAACAACACCTTCTCTACATATGGCAATTTACTAACAAGTTGTGAAGCTTTGAAGCTGGTTAATGTCTTTCCTGACCCGGTTGTATGCCAAATATAACCACCCGCTTCTACTGTTCCTAATTTTTTATAATTTGTGCTAACTTCAACACGATTTAAAATTCTCTCGGTTGCTACTATCTGATAAGGCCTCATTGCTAAAAGCTGTTTATCGGTTGTGAATACACAATATTTAGTTAAAATATTTAAAATTGCGTGCTTCGCAAAAAATGTTCTGGAAAAATCCATTAAATCAGTGATTGGCTTGTTAGTTGCGTCAGCCCACCAGCTTGTAAATTCAAAACTATTACTTGCTCTTTTTCCTTTCTTAACTCTCCCCTCGCTTGATTCTCTGATGTGTTGTTTGCGAACGGTATTGCCGTAATATTTTGTGTGAGTTCCGTTTGAAATTATAAAAAGCTGTACATATTCAAAAAGTCCACTTGATGCCCAAAAACTTTCTCGTTGATAGCGATTAATCTGATTAAATGCTTCCTGAATAGCGACACCACGGCGTTTTAGTTCAATATGAACAAGAGGTAAGCCATTTACAAGTATTGTCACATCATAACGGTTAGTTCGTTGTCCGTCTTCAGTTTCATATTGATTAATCACCTGTAAGCTATTATTGTGAATGTTTTTCTTATCTAATAGAGTAATATTTTTCTTAAATTTTCCATCATCACCATACAAGTTTTTCACTTCGTTCTCTTGAATAGTCGCGGTTTTTTCTTCAATACTTTGATTTGGATTAGCAATTTCACTCGTAAAAAATCGTTCCCACTCCGTATCACTAAAATTATAATTGTTTAATTTTTCTAACTGCTTTCGTAAATTAAGCACCAGCTCATCTTCTGAGGTAATTTTCAAATATTCATATGCTTGTGTTTTTAACTGCTCGATAAAAGCGCGTTCTAAATCTGCCTCACTTTGGTAGTAGCTACAATCCTTCATATAATCTGACACTTTACGATATTTAGAAACAACCGTACTCTGATTATTCTCCGCAACTAAATTGTATCTATCTGCCTTTGACATAGTTATTTTTTCTTATTTTGTTTTATTTTTTTTGCGATCTTTTTCTCAATATTGCCTATAGCATTTAAATATTCTTTTTCCACTTCACTTAAATTTTTTGCTTTATATCTGTTATACTCCAAAGTAGCTTTTTTCGTTGCTTTCTTGTGACTTATTTTTCCTGCATCACTTAATATTTTTCTTCCTGTTGATTTTAAAATATTATCCAGTTCTCGGATATGATCAATCATCTTCATTGGCTTTTCTTCTAAAGCATTAATTTCTGCCAAGTCAAAATAAGCAGAAACAAGATTATTTAATACTTTTAACTCTTTTAATTCTAGATAGTTTTTAGCAATCATTGCTTCAGTTTGATTTGGTTGCTTTCCTTTGAAAGTTGTTAACCCTGCAAATGGTTTGTCCGAATCCACTCGCAAATAAATTATTTCTGCTGCTGTATGTCCATGAGCTGCAAAATGAAGTTTATTTTGAACAATTTTAAAGAATTTCAAAGATTCACTGGCTTGCGGATTATAATCAATTGCTGTTGCATACAAATCAAGAACCTGACGATAAAGCACCTTCTCGCTACTACGAATATCCCGAATTTCATTAAGTAATTCTTTCCAATACTTTCCACCGCCTAAATTTTTCAAGCGATCCGAATCAATTGCAAAACCTTTGACTATATATTCACGAATTCTAGCTGTTGCCCATTGACGGAATTTTGTAGCAATATCAGATTTAACTCTATAGCCGATTGAAATAATCATATCCAAATTATAGTGCTCAACATCTCTAGAAACTTCTCTATCTCCTTCTTTTCGAACTGTTCGGAATTTCCGAACAGTTGCTTCTGGAGATAATTCCTTCTCAGTATAAATATTTTTAATATGCTCGCTGATATTGGCTTTACTAGACTTAAAAAGCTCAACCATTTGTGCTTGTGTAAGCCAAACTGTCTCACCCTCAAGTCGCACTTCTATGTGAGATTCCCCATCACTCCCCTCATAAATAATTACTTGATTGTCATTTATTTTTTTCATAATTTCTATTTATCTAAAGGAGTAAATGTTAAAAGTTTATTTCGGTAATATTCATACTGTTGCCGACGAGCTTTTAGTTCAGCAGGCAAACTCCCCGTCATACCGGACTCCGATCCGGTATCTCCGTTTACGAGAGCATCAAATTTATCAAGAATTTTAACAATTTCTTGTTGGATTGGGAGAGGCGGGAGAGGGATTTTGATTTTTGCAAATCGTTTTTTCGAAATATTAAATCTTGTCACTCCACTTGCAGTTTTTTCAATCTGTTTCCTTATTTGTTCATCTCTAAATAAATATTTTGAAAATTCTGGTAAAAGTAAATTGGTATTATAAAAACGAAAACCGAAACAAAAACTATTTAAATACAATGATTCATCAGTTTTCTTTGTCAAAACAGACGACATTCCACAATCATTTGGAGTTTCCGATGATCCTGTAAATAAAATATCGCCAAATTGAATTTTATTCTGCTTTTCATTTGGTTTTATTTTTACAAAAATATCTACATCGGTATCAACAGCAATATTTGAAAAAATATTCATGTAAGCAATAAATTTAGAATTCCCATTGTTGAAATCATCTTTACTTTTTCCAGTAAGTCCACTATAAAAATCACCAAGTTCTCCCAACTCTTTAAACTCAACACC
>CAZDNU010000449.1:0-4288 GCA_964506865.1 uncultured Fusobacteriales bacterium
CATAGACTTGGTGGACATGAAGCACCGCCGGCTATTATATCTATATTCTTGGGAGAGCAACTAGAATCAATATTTGAAAAGCTAAGCTCTGGTGAGGCAAGAGGAGAAAAAGGGAAAGATTACTTGGAAATAGGAGTAGATTCACTACCAAAGCTTCCAAAAGACTTAACTGACAGAAACAGAACATCACCATTTGCATTTACAGGAAATAAATTTGAATTTAGAATGGTAGGATCATCTGATTCTATAGCAGGACCGAATGTAATGCTTAATACTGCAGTAGCAGAGGTATTAGAAGCATATGCGGACAAACTAGAAAAATCAGAGGATGTAAATGAAGCTATAAAAAATATAATAATCTCATCATATACAGCACATAAAAAAGTTATATTTAATGGAAACGGATACAGTGAAGACTGGGTAGTAGAAGCAGAGAAAAAAGGACTTCCAAATTTAAAATCGACTATAGATGTATTACCTTATGGTATAGCAGATTCTACATTGAAATTATTTGAAGGTCAGGGAGTACTTACAAAAGATGAACTTTATGCAAGATACTATATCTATGCTGAAAAATATTCGCAGCAAGTAAATATAGAAGCTTATGTGATGATCCAAATGGCAAATACGCAAATATTCCCAGCAGCGAGTGAATATGCAAAAAAATTAGCAGAATCGATAAAATCAGTAGAAAGTGTAATGCCGGATGTGAGCACGTTACCTCAGAAAAAAGTATTGAAAGCAGTAGTAGAAGCATTAAATGGATTAAGACTAAAAACAAAAGAGCTTGAAAAAGTATTGGAAGTAGCTCAGGAGATTGAAGATTTTTATGAGCAAGCAAAATCATATAAAGAAAATGTATTGGAAACAATGAATGAATTAAGAGTATATGGCGACATTCTAGAAAGACTTGTAGAAAAAAAATTATGGCCATTTACAACATACGAAGAACTACTATTTAAATTATAGAGAAATATGGAAGGGATGACTGCTGTCATCCCTTCTGTGACTACAAAACCTTAGCACATATATACTGTAAATAGCTAGGATAAAATATATATATTTGAAGAAAAATTTTAAATACGATATAATAGATGTAATAATAAAATGAAGGAGGAGATGGCTTATGAGAAGAGGTATGGGCATCCCAAAAGACCAAGGTCTATATATGTCAGACCAAGAAAGAGATAATTGTGGAATAGGGCTTGTAGCAAGTATAAAAGGAGAACGAAGTCATGATATTTTACAAAAAGGAATTACAGTTTTAGAAAAGCTTGAACATAGAGGAGCAGTAGGTTCAGATCCTACAACAGGAGACGGAGCAGGTATGCTGATGCAGATACCTGACGAGATGTTTCGTGAAGATATGGAAAAGGCTGGGTATACACTGCCAAAGCCAGGAGAATATGGAGTAGGCATGATATTTTTCCCGAAAAAATCAGATGAAGAACTTATCTGTGAGGGGATAATAGAAGAAATAATAAAAGAAGAAGGTCAAGAATTGATAGGATGGAGAGATGTACCTGTAGATCCTAAAAATGTCGGGCATATAGCTTTGAGTACCAGACCTGTAATAAAGCAAGTTTTTATAAAAAAAGATGCAACACTTGAAAACTTTGAATTAAAATTATATATAATAAGAAAGCGAATTGAAAATGCAGTACTAGAATCTGAAATAAAAAATAAAGAAAATTTTTATATACCATCTATTTCAAGTAGAGTAATAGTATATAAAGGACTGCTACTAGCAGATCAAGTAGCTGGATTTTATAAAGATTTTAATAATGAAAAAATGAAAACGGCAATAGCACTAGTGCATCAAAGATATAGTACAAATACATTTCCTTCATGGGATTTGGCACAGCCATTTAGATATTTAGCTCATAATGGTGAGATAAATACTGTAAAAGGAAATGTAAACTGGATGACAGCAAGAGAGCCGGAACTTTATAATGATATACTAGGTGAGGAAGTAGATAAATTATTTCCGGTTGTTAGCCTAAAAAATAGTGATTCGGCATCATTGGACAATGCACTAGAATTATTGGTAGCATCAGGAAAAAGTCTTATAGAAGCAGCTTGTATATTAGTACCAGCGGCTTGGGAAGAAAATTTGGAAATTGATGGAAAATTAAAAGATTTTTATGAATATTATTCTGGATTGATGGAGCCGTGGGATGGACCTGCTGCTTTGGCAATTACGGATGGTAGACAGATAGTGGCTACATTGGATAGAAATGGTTTGAGACCGTCAAGGTATTTGATAACCAAGGATGATGTACTTGTACTAGCATCAGAAGCAGGAACGCTAGAAATATCCCCTGAAGATGTAAAAGAAAATGGACGACTTATGCCAGGGAAGATTTTATTTATTGATACTGAAAAAGGTGAAATGATATCTGATAAAGATGCAAAAGAGCAGGTAATATCGAAAAATCCCTATGGAGAATGGCTTAAAAACAATAAAGTGTCTCTTGAAGAGATAGAAAAAGCCCCAGCAAGACATACAAGTGATTATGAAAGCATAATAGAGCGACTAAAGTCATTTGGCTATACGAGAGAAGATTTGAAAGAAATAGTAGCACCAATGGCAAATAATGAAAAAGAGCCTATTGGATCTATGGGAAATGATGCTGCGCTGGCAGTATTATCAGAAAAACCCCAACTACTATTTAACTACTTCAAGCAACTTTTTGCTCAAGTAACAAATCCACCAATAGATCCGATTCGAGAAGCGTTGGTAATGTCACTTACTACAAATATAGGAGCAAAAGGAAATATACTGGAAACAGATGAAGATAAAGCAAAACTAATAAAAATGAATACTCCTATTCTTTCAAATAATGACTTGGATAAGATAGTAAACTTAAAAAATGAAAATTTTAGAGCGAAAGTTATACCGGCGTTATTTGATCCTATTTTAGAAAATGGTTTGGAAAAAGGATTGGAGGCTTTGTTTAAAAAAGCAGAAAAAAGTATTGATGATGGCTATAATGTAATAGTGCTTAGTGATAGAAAAGTAGATGATTTTAATGCACCTATTCCTAGTCTTTTGGCTACGGCCGGTTTACATCACTATTTGATAAATAATAGAAAGAGAAATGGGTTAGATATAATAGTGGAGACAGGAGAAGCTAGAGAAGTCATGCATTGTGCTTTATTGATTGGGTATGGAGCGCTGGCAGTTAATCCTTATTTAGCGCTGGAAAGTATAGAGTATATGACAGACAAAGGTCTATATCTAACAGAAGGAAACAAAGAAAAGAAACAAGCTAAATATATAAAAGCAATAAACAAGGGATTAATGAAAGTTATGTCAAAAATGGGTATATCCACTATACAAAGCTACAGAGGAGCACAAATATTTGAAGCAGTTGGACTTTCTAAAAAATTAGTGGAAAAGTATTTTGCAGGAACAGCTTCTAGGATAGAAGGTATAGGATTATGTTCAATAGAAAAAGAGGTAAAATCAAGACATGACAATGCCTTTAAATCATTGCGAAAAGACGACAAAGTATTGAAACATGAAGGAGTATATCACTGGAGAAAAAATGGAGAAAAACACTTGTTTTCACCTGAAGCAATAGCAAAATTACAACATGCTACAAGAACAGGCAATTATAACGAATACAAAGAGTATGCTAAGTTGATTAATGATCAAAGTAAAGACTTGGCAACAATAAGAGGATTATTTAAGTTTAAAGAATCTAATCCAATACCTATATCTGAAGTGGAGCCAATAGAGAGTATAATGAAAAGATTTGTAACAGGTGCAATGTCCTTTGGTTCGATATCGAAGGAAGCACATGAAGCAATAGCAATAGCTATGAATAAAATTGGAGGAAAATCAAACTCTGGAGAAGGCGGAGAAAATCCTGAGAGATTTTTGGATAATAGACGATCAGCGATAAAGCAGATAGCATCAGGAAGATTTGGTGTTACAACACATTATTTAGTAAATGCAGACGAATTACAAATAAAAATGGCACAAGGTGCAAAACCTGGTGAGGGTGGACATCTACCAGGTCATAAAGTTAGTGAAACTATAGCAGCTGTAAGACATACTTCACCTGGTATAGATCTTATTTCACCACCACCACATCATGATATATACTCAATAGAAGATTTAGCACAGCTAATATTTGATTTGAAAAATGTAAATCCGGAGGCTAGAGTAAGCGTGAAATTGGTATCGGAAGTAGGAGTAGGTACAGTAGCAGCAGGAGTATCAAAAGCTCATTCAGATATGATATTGATATCAGGTCATGACGGTGGTACTGGAGCAGCT
>CAZDNU010000450.1:0-18275 GCA_964506865.1 uncultured Fusobacteriales bacterium
AGGTGTTGGGAAAACATCGTTAGCGGAATTAATATCAAAAGAGTTAAACTATTACTTTATACATAGTAATGCTACAAATTTATCAGTAAGCGATATTAAAGAGATAGCTAAAAAAGCTACAGAAAATATATCCTTATATGGAAAACAAACGATTTTATTTTTAGATGAAATACACAGATTTAATAAATTGCAACAAGATTCACTTTTGCCACATACCGAAAATGGTACAATCGTCTTGATTGGTGCAAGCACGGAAAACCCTTATTATACATTAAATAACAGCTTGTTATCGAGATGTATGGTTTTTGAATTTGAAAAATTAAGTAAAAAAAATATAAAAAATCTATTGGAAAAAGCATTAATAGATTATAAAGTGAAAGTAAGAGAGACGATAATAGATTATATAAGTGAGATATCAGATGGAGATGCGAGAAATGCATTAAATATATTAGAATTGATCGTAGAAGCGGATCTAGATATTGATTTGGAAGAATTTAAAGAGATTTTTAAATATAAAATAAGTTATGATAAAAAAGATGATAAATATAATACAATATCGGCTTTTATAAAAAGCATAAGAGGAAGTGATCCAAGCGCTGCTACATATTGGCTTGCAAAAATGTTGGAAGGTGGAGAGGATCCAGAATATATAGCCAGAAGATTGTATATTTTGGCTGCGGAAGATATAGGATTGGCAAATCCTGACGCTTTGAATATAGCGGCTTCTGCAATGCTAGCATCAAAAAATATAGGAATGCCGGAGATCAGGATAATATTATCAGAAGCCACAGTATATATGGCAATATCAAGTAAAAGTAATTCGGTATATATGGCGATAAATGATGCAATAAATGATATAAAAAGCGGGGAAAATATAGCTGTACCTCATCATTTGAAAAAACAAGGTGAAAAAGATTATCTATATCCACACAGTTATTCGGAAAATTTTGTAAAACAGGAATATATTTCTGGGAAAAAGCAATATTATGTGCCGGGAAACAATAAGAATGAGAGATTAATCAAGGAGAAATTGTTGAAATTATGGGGGAAAAAATATGAATATTGAAAATTTGGGGGAATATCTAAAAAATAAGAGAGAGGAAAAAGGGCTGACGATTCAACAGGTGGCAAATGAAACGAAAATTCAAAAAATGTATCTAAGAGCAATAGAAGAACAAAACTTTGAAGAGTTACCAGAAGCTACATATGTTAAAGGATTTTTGAAAAGTTATGCTAAAACTATAGGAGTAGATCCACAAGAAGTCTTAGATGTATATGTTGAGATGATAAATGAAAAGAAAAAAGATTTATATGAAGAAATAGAGGAAACTGAAAATGAGAGTAATGTAAAAAAAATAATAATTATTGCAGTACTGATTTTAATAGTTTTTTTTGTAGCAGTAAAAGTAGTAGGGTTTTTCTTCGCAGATACTGATAGTGAAAAAACTAAGTCTGAGAAAATAGAAAGAAATATAGAAGAAAAGACTAAGTTAGTAAAAACCGAAAATGGAACTGTAGTAGAAGCTATAGAATTTAAAGAATTAGAAATTATAGCGTTGAATAAAACTTGGATAGAGATAAAAGACGAAAAGAATTCAAATAATAACTTTAGAGGCTACCTTCTTCCCGATCAAAACAAAGTTATAAAAACTAAAAATAATCTTAAAATAAATATGCAAGATGGCTACAATATAAAAATAATGTTTAATGGAAAAGATTTAGGCAGACAAGCCGATAAAGAAGGCGAAGCAGTAAGAAAGGAGTTTTAACAGTGGGAAAGAGAGCGAGTTTTGCAGATGTTATAGATATGAAAGAAATATTTGAAAAGTATATGGATAATGTGAATTTTGATTCAATACAAAGTATAGCAGATGTATTGAGATTGAGTTTGAAAAATAGAGTTTTGGAAGAACGAGTGGATGTATTGGAAAACGAAGTATTTCACTTGAAAGCAAAAAAAGATGTATCAGAGGTGAAGTAATGAGCTTGAAGGCAGTTAGAGGGACTAAAGATATCTTTGAAAAGGATATAGAAAAATTTGATATTGTAATAGACTGTGCAGAAAAGGTGTTTAAGAACAATGGATATAAGCACATAATAACGCCGATATTTGAAGAAACTTCTCTATTTCAAAGAGGTATAGGAGAGGGCACAGATATAGTAGAAAAAGAGATGTATACATTCTTTGATAAAGGAAATAGGCAAATAACTCTTCGACCTGAAGGGACTGCGTCTATAGTGAGACATTATTTAGAGCATAAAATTTACAAAAAAGAAGATATCTCAAAAGTTTATTACTATGGTCCTATGTTTCGATATGAGCGACCACAGACAGGAAGATACAGAGAGTTTTATCAAGTGGGCATAGAGTGTATGGGAAGTGATTCATATATTCTTGATGCTGAAATTATAGCTTCAGGCCATAAATTTTTAAATGAATGTGGGATAAGTGATGTAAACATATTGATAAATTCAGTAGGATGTCCAAAATGTAGAGTAAATTATCGAGATAATCTAAAAACTTATATAGAGAAAAGATTGGAAAATTTATGCGAAGATTGTAAAGTTAGATACGAAAAAAACCCATTGAGAGTTCTAGATTGTAAAGTAGAGAGCTGTCAAGCCGAGCTAAAAGATGCTCCTGATATATTGGAATCGTTATGCGAGGACTGTGTAGAACATTTCGAAGGGACTAAAAAGTATTTGGATATATTTGAGGTACCATACATAGTAAATTCAAAATTGGTAAGAGGACTTGACTATTATACGAATACTGTTTTTGAGATAACGACAGAGAGATTAGGTGCACAAGGCACTATACTTGCTGGTGGAAGATACAACAATCTAATAGAAGAGGTTGGTGGCAAAGCGGTACCGGCAATTGGATTTGCAGCAGGAGTGGAACGAGTGGCTATGTTACTTAGTGAGAATGTCAAAGAACAACGTTTGAAAGTATATGTAGCGTGGATGGATGATGAGAGTAGAGATTATGCTTTTGAGATAGTAAATCAATTAAGAAAAAACAATATAAGTACTTTGGCAGAATATGAAAAAAAGAGCATAAAAGCGCAAATGAAGAAAGCTTCAAAATTAAATGCGGAATATGCTTTGGTAATAGGAGAAGAAGAAAGAGAAAGTGGATTTATTGTGCTTAAAAATCTGGACAAAAGAGAACAAGAAAAATATAAAATAAAAGATATAATAGAAAAATTAAAGTAAGGATATAGAGGAGGAATCGGAGGATTATGTTTTATAAGACACATAACTTAGGAGAGCTTAGAAAAAAAAATATAGGTGAAGAAGTAGTATTGTCTGGATGGGTAGATACAAGACGAGATCATGGTGGAGTTATTTTTATTGATTTACGTGATAGAGAAGGATTAACTCAAATAGTATTTAACCCTGAATATGAAAAAGAAGTACATGAGCAAGCACACAAACTTCGTAATGAGTATGTGCTGAAAATAAAAGGTGAGGTAAAACCTAGAGATGATGACAAAATAAATCCAAATTTAGATACAGGAGAAATAGAAGTATTTGTGAATGAATTGGAAATATTGAATAAATCAGCAGTGTTGCCAATAGAGGTATCAGATAGTGCAAGTTTAAGTGAAAATATACGATTGAAATATAGATACTTAGATCTTAGAAGACCAAAAATGTACAAAAATTTATTGAAAAGAAGTCAAATGCTAAAAACAATGCGAGATACACTAGAACAAGAAGGGTTTTTAGACATAGATACTCCTATTCTTACAAAATCTACACCGGAAGGAGCAAGAGACTTTTTAGTTCCTAGTAGATTAACTGAAGGTGGATTTTATGCGTTACCACAGTCACCACAGTTATTCAAACAAATACTTATGATATCAGGAGTAGAAAGATATTATCAAGTAGCAAAATGTTTTAGAGATGAAGACTTGCGAGCCGATAGACAGCCTGAATTTACTCAACTTGACATAGAGATGTCTTTTGTCACAGAAGAAGAGATTATGGAAACTATAGAAAAACTTGCAAAAGATGTAACAAAAGCTACAGTAGATAAAAATATTGAATATAAATTTGAAAGATTACCATATCAAGAAGCAATGGATAGATTTGGTTCTGATAAGCCGGATACTAGATTTGGACTTGAGTTATGCGAACTAACTGATATAGCAAAAGAATGTGACTTCAAAGTATTTAGAACAGTAGCAGAAAAAGGTGGACTTGTAAAAGGGATAAATGCAAAAGGTGGAGCACAAAAATTATCAAGAAAAATAATTGATGACCTTACAAAATATGTAGGGATATATGGTGCAAAAGGTTTAGCATGGATCAAAATAAATGAAGATGGTACATATAGCTCGGTTATTACAAAATTCTTTAGTGAAGATCAAGTAGAAGCTATAGTAAAAAGAATGAATGGAGAACCAGGAGATACATTATTCTTCGTTGCAGATAAACCAAAGGTAGTATATGATGCGTTAGGAAGTTTGAGATTGAAACTTGGCGAGATTATGGAACTTATCAATAATGATGAATATAAATTCTTATGGGTAGTAGATTTCCCACTTCTAGAATGGAGCGAAGAAGACAAAAGATACAAAGCGCAACATCATCCGTTTACAGCTATAAAAGCTGAAGATTTCGAGATGCTCAATGAAAGCCCTGAAAAAGTTAGAACTGTAAGTTATGACTTGATATTAAATGGAAGTGAGATAGGTGGAGGAAGTCTTAGAATTCACCAAGAAGAAGTGCAGGAAAAAGTATTTGAAATATTAGGATTGTCTGAAGAGGAAGCGCGTGAGAAATTTGGATTTTTCCTTGATGCATTTAAATATGGGGCACCACCACATGGCGGTATAGCTTTTGGTGTAGATAGATTTCTTATGGTATTGTTAAACGAAGAATCTATAAGAGAAGTAATTCCGTTTCCAAAGACTCAAAAAGGTCAATGTTTGATGACAGAAGCACCTGGAAAAGTAGATTTGAAACAATTAAAAGAGTTAAATTTGAAATTGGATATAAAAGAAGAAAAAAAATAGCAGTTAAATAAATTTTGCCTGGGCTGTACGAAAATTTTGTGAAACATTTTGGCCTAACATTTTAATACCCGGAACTGGCGCTTAAAGCAGTAAATCAGATAAGTCACGATAGCCTTATTAGACTATACGGACCCTGTATGCGGTTTTAAACTAAGTTCCACCGTGTCTGTCACAGGACCAAAATATGCAAAATTTACGGCAGTCTGGGCCTTAAAAATATTCTGGGAAAACTCCAGAATATTTTTTTTAAAAAAAAATAATTTTTTTGAAGGAAACTAAGCCTTTTGAAAGTAAAGTATAATGTGATATAATTTTGTAGTTTGAAAATATACTAGAACTTGACAAAATTTGTTTTTATAAGCTAAACTTGCTTAATATTTATTACTTTAGTAAACAAAGTAGTACATTACCTTTAAAGGGAAGTGATAAAAATGGAACAATTACTAAAACTGAATATAGCTGCGTACTATAAGTATGTACAAATTATAAAAAATGCAAGCGAAAAGGTAATGGAATTTTTTGGTTTAAAAGAAGAAGAACGTTATACAATAAAGCTGGCTATAGCAGAGGCGACAGCTAATATTATAAAGCATAGTTATAAAGGTGAAAAAGATGAAGAGATATTATTTTATATAAATAAGGATGAAACGAAGTTTGAGTTTATACTTATAGATTATGGGGAACAAGTAGAGAAAGAAACAATAAAAAGCAGAAAATTAGAAGAGTTGGATGAGTCAGGTTTGGGAGTATATCTTATAAATTCTATAATGGAAGAAGTAAGATACGAACATATTCCAAATGGCACAAAGCTCCATATGATAAAAAGGATTGGGGATGATACGGATGGATAGCCAAAACAAATTAGAAATAAGCATAGAAAATGGAAAAGGGTATATTGTATTGGGGGGGACCCTTTCTACAAAAGATACAAGAAGCATGAGAAAAGCCTTTGAAAAAATGGAAAGAAATAATATAAAAGAAGTATATGTCAATATGTCAAATGTACATCAAGTTGATAGCTCGGGAGTAGGAATATTAGTAATGTACTTGAAAAAAATGAGAGAACGAGATGGAGACTTGAAATTGATGTTTCCGCGGGAAGAAGTAAAGCGGATACTTCGATTAGTCAACCTTTACTCTTATTTTGAGATAATAGAGTAGAGGGTCGGTTTGTATTTTTTTTAAGTTTATTAATTTTGGGGGGATCATAATGATAGAATATGAGATTGCAAATGAGTCCGGAATAATAGAAATGGGAAATGAATTAACTATTCATGAGCTAAAAGAGCTAAAATCAATACACAAAGAATTTGAAATGAACGATATATATAATGTAATACTAGATATGAGTAAGGTAAGATATATAGATAGTTCAGGTATTGGATTTTTAGTAAAACTATTAAAGTACACAAAAAGAAATAATGGAGAATTGAAACTATATTCTTTAACAGAAGAGGTAAAGAGTATACTTAGATTAGTTAATTTATATTCTTTTTTTAATATTGTGGAGACTATATAAATGCAAAGGAGAGTAATATGAGTTTTAAAATTATATCATTTGAATTAGGTCGAGAGATATATGGCATAGATATAAAAGATGCAGGAGAGATATTTAAAGTGCCAGAGATAACTCCTGTCCCAAATACGAAAAATTATATAGAAGGTGTAATAAACCTTCGTGGCAATATAGTCCCTGTAATCAATTTGTCAAAAAAGTTTGCATTGAAAGAGAGTATAAAAAGAGGCAAGGAGAATAAAGTAATAGTAATAGAAGATAAAGAAGAGTTTGTAGGAGTATTAGTAGATAATGTAAGAGCTGTAAGAAGAATTGATGAAGCAAATATAGAAGAAGCCCCCAAGCTTTCAACAGGTATGCCAAGAGAATTTTATAAAGGTGTAATAAATATAGAAGGAAAGATGACAATATTACTTGATATTTTGAAAGTTTTGGGAATAGGAAATGAGGAGGCGTAAGTATGCAAGATCTTTTTGATACTCTTCAATTTAAAGATGATTTTATAGAAGAAACCGGTGAGATAATAGAAAATTTAGACAAAGAATTATTGAAGTTGGAAAACAATAAAAATGATACAGAACTTTTGAATTCTATATTTAGAAGTGTGCATACGTTGAAAGGCTCAGCTGCATTTCTAAATTTTGTAAACATAAAAGAACTAGCACACAAGCTAGAATCTATATTTGATAAGTTGAGAAATGAAAAAATAGAAGTTGATTCTGACTTGATGGATATAGTCTTTGAAGGATATGATTACCTAAAAATGATGTTTGAAAAAGTAATAGAAGAAAATAATGATGAAATTAATGTAGAGCAATTAATGGAAAAAATAGAAAACATAGGGAAATCTAAAGAAAAAACAACTAGTGATGATAATACAGTTGAAAAAGAAAAAAGTAAAAAAGATAAGTCTAAAAAATCAAAGCAAACAAAAGAAAACAATGAAAATGAAGAAAAAACTCTAGATGTCGAGGAAGAAAAATCAGAAATACTTATAAAAGATGAAGCAAAAACAATAGAGCAATCAGAAGAACAAGAGCTAAATGACGATAAAGAAGTTTCGGGAAAATCAGAAACTCAGCTGAAAAAAAAGGGTAAAGATATAAGTAAAATAAATAAGACCACATCTATTAGAGTGGATACAAGACGAGTGGATAATCTTATGAATTTGGTAAGTGAGCTTGTAACAGGAAGAAACAGAATAGTACAAGTAGGCAAGCAGTTTAAGTCAGAAGAATTAAATGAAAGTTTGAATTTTATTGAAAAACTAGTATCGGATTTACAGTCTTCTGTGATGAAGATAAGAATGGTACCGCTAGAAAAAGTATTTAGTAGATTTCCGAGAATTGTAAGAGATATAAAGAAAAGTCTTGGGAAAAAAATAGACTTTGAAATAAGCGGTCAAGAGACTGAATTGGATAGAGTGGTATCAGATGAGATATATGATCCGCTTATGCATATGATCCGAAATGCAGTAGACCACGGCATAGAGATGCCAGAAGAAAGAGAAGCAAATGGAAAAGATAGAAAGGGTAAAATAGAGTTAACTGCACGCCAAGAAGATAATTTTGTATACATAGAAATAATAGATGACGGAAAAGGCATTGATGCAGATATAATAGCTAAGAAAGCTGTCGAAAAAGAGCTTATAGAACCAGGCGATATAGAGAAACTTAGTGAATATGATATTATAAACTTGATTTTCAAACCAGGATTTTCAACTGCTGAAACTTTATCGGACGTATCTGGTAGAGGTGTGGGAATGGATGTAGTGAAAAGCAGTATTGAGAAGCTTGGCGGGATAGTAGATATAATCACTGAAAAAGGAAAAGGTAGTAAGTTTAGAATAAGACTGCCACTAACTTTAGCTATAATGCATGTATTGATAATAGAAGTAAGCGACCGTAAATACGCGATACCTTTAAATAGCGTAGTGGAAACGATACGAATAGATAAAAGCGATATACAGACTATATCAGGCGAAGAACTAGTTTTTCTAAGAGGCAAAACGCTGCCAATAGTGTACTTGAGTAGTGTATTTGATGTGGAGGAATATGAAAAAGAAAGCGAAAAACTAAATGTAGTTGTGCTGGGCCTTGGAAATAATAAAGTAGGCTTGGTAATAGATGATGTGTTTGGAAAACAAGAGATAGTAATAAAACCACTAGGAAAATATTTGGGAAAAGTAAAAGGTGTAAGTGGTACGACTTTGCTTGGTGATGGCAATATAATAATGATAATTGATTCTAACCTTATAGTATCGGAAGGGAAATCACTATCTAACAAAAATAGTAAAGTATTGAAAAAGAAAGAAATAAAAACAAAAACGAAAATATTGTATGTAGAGGATTCTAAAAGCATGAGGAATATAAGTAAACGAATACTTGAAAATAATGGTTATATAGTTGATTTGGCAAAAGATGGTATAGAAGGTATTGAAAAAATCAAAAAAAAGTAGTATAATTTGGTAATTACAGATTATAATATGCCAAATATGAATGGATACGAATTTTTGACAGAAATGCGAAAAAATAAAAACTATAAGAATATACCTGTAGCAATAATAAGCAGTGAATGGATAGATATATCTGAAGCAAAATGGCAAGATTTGGATGTGGCAACATATATAAAAAAACCTTTTGAAGAGAAGAAAATAATAAATTCGATTAATAACATATTTAAGGAGGGATAGAAGTGGCTGGAGAAGAGCAAAGTATGGATGAGCTTCAGGTAGTAGTATTTGAACTTGAAAATAGCTATTATGGAGTACACATACTACAAGTACAAGAAATCATAAAGATGACAGAAATAACGAAGCTTCCAAATACACCTAAATTTATAGAAGGGGTAGTCAATCTAAGAGGGAGAATAATTCCTGTAATGGATCTTAGGAAAAGATTTGGCCTAAATCCAATCCCAGTAAATGAAGAATGGAAAATTTTGATATTGAAAACAGAAGAGGTATTATTTGGAGTAATGGTAGACCAAATATCAGAAGTAGAAAAGATATCAGTAGGTATAATAGAAGTCCCACCTAAGATAGTAGCAGGCGTAAAAGGTGAATTTATCAGTGGAATAGCAAAGACTGATAAGAGATTGTTGATATTGTTGGATATAGAACGTATACTTTCAGAAGAAGAGCAAGACATGTTGAAAGATATATAGGGTCGTTTGATAAAAATGTGAAAAATTTGAACAAAAGATCAAACAAAAAAGAGCGTTTGCTCTTTTGTTCTTTATTTTTTGAAAAATAGGGTGGGAGATATGACATATATAATTCTATTCACAGCTTCTTTATTACTTTTGATAAATGCATACTTAATAACAGTTATTTATAAATATAAAAAAGATGGCATTACTGTAAATGAGTATAAATCTAAATTACAAGAAATTATAAATGATATGGAAATTCTTATGTATTTTGAACTAGATGGCTCGATTTTTACAAATATAGACGATACATTACTAGAAAGAGCAAAAGATAACATAAAGGAAAATTATTCGAGATACAGAAACTATAATATTCTAGGAAATGCAAAACAGTTTTGCTTGGAAAAAAATAAAGAAAGCATTGCAGAGTCAAATTTAAGGCGTCAGAATATAGAAAATGAAGAGATGCAAACGGAACTTCGTATGATGAAAGATAGGAGTTATTATTTTTACAAAGAGTTTGTAAATAAACTTACCTTTTTGCTAAAAGAAGTGGATGAATTGTATACACAGTACAAGATAAATAAAGGTAAAATCAATAAGTATGACTTGGAAAACTTGAAGAGTAAGCTGGAATTTATAATAAAGTTTTTTAAAGAAAATGGGGGAGTAGAGTATCACAGATATAGACTATATAACATACAAGAGTTATCAGAAAGCTTGAACATGAAGTTTTCAAATGAGCTGGAAATAATGATAAGGACAGATATGACTGATCTATATATCGAAATAGAAAAAGTAAATTTAGTAATAGAGAATATAATATACTCACTTCTAAAGTCGCGAGTAGTAAGAGAAAAAATCAAAATGGATATAGTAAACAACGGAGAAATGCTTAAATTTGAAATTAAAGCAGAAAAAAGTGGCTTGTCATTTGATGAAATAATAGATGAGGAATTCATGAGCTTATTAAATTATGAAAATAATGCATGGTGCATAGAGATTGGCAAGAATTCTTTTGTGTTGAAAGTGCCGGTGAAAGTTATAAAAGATGTCAAAGAAACAGATGAAATAAAAAATATAATAATAGAGTCAAATCTGACAACTATAAGAGAAGTAGAAAAAAACATATTGTATGATATGGGGAATAATAAATTTGCTGAAGATGAAATAAGAGATATGAAGCTAGTAATAGACGAAGTGGTAATAAATGCAATAGAACATGGGAATGAATATGATTCAAATAAAAAAGTAAAGATATCGTATAGATTTTTAGAAGATGGAAAAATATTGGAAATGGAAGTAGAAGATGAAGGAAACGGCTTTGATATTGAAGATATGGACTTGGATAAACTTGAAAAACCGGATATATTTGGTGAAAGAGGTCGAGGAATATATATAATAAAAAACATAGTAGATGATCTAAAATATACAAAACATGGTAGACACGTATATGTAAAAAAAATAAGAAAAAAATAAAGGGTGATATTGTGAAGAAAAAGAAAAATATTGAGTTTGTCATTATAACAGGGATGTCGGGTGCTGGGAAAACTCAAGCCTTAAACTTTTTTGAAGATAAAGGATATTTTTGTATTGATAATTTACCGACTACCCTTTTAAAAGATTTTAGTGACATATATGACAAAAGTAATGGCAAAATAAAAAAACTTGCATTTGTAATTGATATAAGAAGTTGGGACTTTATAGAAGAATTTTATAAGCAGATCAAAATATTACGTGAACTAAATATAAATTACAAAATAATATTTTTGGATGCAAGAGACGAGATTATACTAAATAGATTTAATCTGACAAGGCGAAAACATCCATTGCAAATACATAACAGTTTATTAAAGAATATAGAAGAAGAGAGAGAACGTCTAGAAGATATACGAAATATGGCAGGGCAGATTATAGATACTTCAAATTTAGACCCGAAATCCCTTTTTACAAAATTGGGAAAAGAATTGGGGGGGGGTTCTAAATTTAAATTTAATATAACATTTATATCATTTGGATTTAAATATGGTATACCTCTTGATTTGGATATGATGTTTGACGTAAGATTTTTGCCAAATCCATACTATGTAGATTCTATGAAAAATAAAACAGGAAATGAGTATGAAGTACAAGAATATGTAATGCAACATGGAGAAAGCAAGGAATTTTATAATAAATTAAAGGATCTTTTGGATTTTTTAATACCATATTTTATAAGAGAAGGCAAATCCCACTTTACTGTTGGTGTAGGTTGTACAGGAGGCAAACATAGATCGGTAACATTTGTAAATAGGTTGTATGAGTATTATAATTCAAAAAATGATTACCTGGCTTCTGCAAGTCATAGAGATGTAAACAAATAAGGAGTATTTGCAAATGATAGAACTTACAAAAATCCCGGAAAATCCCGGAGTATACTTTATGAAATCAGATAAAAAAATAATATATGTGGGAAAAGCAAAGAATTTGAAAAAAAGAGTAAGTTCATATTTTACGGGAAAATATAATGATAAAAAAACCGAAGAGTTAGTAAAAAATATTAAAGAGATAGACTATATCATCACAAAATCAGAATTGGATGCTTTGGTGCTTGAAAACAACATGATAAAAAAACATAAGCCAAAGTATAATATAGCGCTAAAAGATCAAAAAACATACCCATATATATATATTAGTAATGGGAAATTTCCTAAGATAGAGATATTAAGATATACAGGTCGATTATCAAAAATAAATGGGGATATTTTTGGTCCATACCCATCAGGGGCTTTATTTCTAATAAAAATACTAAAAAAAGTTTTTAAAATACGAGATTGTAAAAGAGATATGTCGAAAAAATATGACAGACCATGTTTGAAGTACTATATGGATTTATGTATGGGGCCTTGTACTTATAAGGAAATTGATCAAGAATACAATACAAACGTCAAAGAACTCAAGCAATTTTTATCAGGTAAAGAAAAAGATATTATAAAAAATTTAGCTGAGAAAATGCAAAAAGCTTCAGAAAATATGGAATTTGAAAAAGCTATAATATATAGAGAACGAATAAATGCTTTGAAAAAAGTACTAGAATCACAAATATCGGAATATGGAAAAGAGCTGGATGAAGATGTATTTGTATACAAATTGTATGGTGAAAATATATTTTTGTGTGTATTAAATATAAGAAATGGGAAAATAATAGGAAAAAATTTTATGAAAGTTTCACTTAAAAGTGATCTAACAGAAAATATATTCGAAAACATATTTTTACAATATTATCAAATATATCCTACAACTAAAAATATAATATTGGATCCAGAATATAAAAGTAAAACTTTGTTGATAGACCAATGGCTAAATAGAAATAAAGGGAGAAAAGTCAATCTACATTTTCCCATGATAAAGAGTCGTAGAAAAGAAATATTAGAAATGGCATACTTAAACCTTGACAACGAGATAAATAACCACTATTATATAAAGAAGAACTTGGAAAAAGGATTACAAAATCTAAAAGAAAAACTTGATTTAAAAAAGATTCCGTATAAAATAGAGTGTTTTGATATATCGAATATCCAAGGAAAAGATGCTGTAGCTGCTATGAGCGTAGCTATAGGAGGAAAACTGGAAAAAAAGAGTTATCGTAAATTTAAGATAAGGAGCAAAGACACTCCTGATGACTTTGCAATGATGAAAGAGGTATTGACGCGAAGATATAGCAAGATAGATAAAGAAAGCTTGCCAGATCTAATATTGCTAGATGGAGGAAAAGGACAGCTAGGTATAGGCGAGGAAGTATTGACTAGGCTAAATAAGGCAAAATATGTAGATTTGATAAGTATAGCCAAGCGGGAAGAAGAAGTCTTTAAATCTGGCGAAATTAAGCCATATATACTAAGCAAGACATCTGAAGCACTAAAAATATTGCAGCGACTACGAGATGAGGCTCATCGTTTTGGAGTAAAATATCACAGGACACTTAGAAAAAAGAGAATTATTAATAGTGAATTGGATGAGATAGAAGGCATAGGAAAAATACGTAAGGAAAAATTATTAAATAAATTTAAATCGGTGAAAAGAATTTTTGATGCCTCAGTGGAAGAGTTGGAAGAGGTAGTTTCAAAAGAGATTGCATTAAAATTAAAAGAAAGGGGTAAAAACAGTGAAGAGAATATTAGTGATTGATGATGAACCAACTATAAGATTATTATTAAGAGAAGCAATAACAGAGTGGGGATATGAATTTTTAGAAGCAGCTAGAGCTCAAAAAGGAATAGATATAATAAGCAATGAAAAGGTGGATCTAGTGTTGCTGGATATACAGTTACCGCAGATGAATGGATTGGATGCCATACAAAAGATAAGAGACATAAATGAAAATGTACCAGTGTTTATGTTGACTGCTTTTCACAATTTGAAAGATGTAGTGAACATGCTAGATGTGACAATTCAAGATTTTATACCAAAGCCATTTGATATAGAAGAATTGCATGAAAAAATCAAAAAAGAACTGGGGGATTAAGAATGTTATTATTAATCAACGAATTAAAAGAAGGAATGAAATTGAAACGTACAATATATAAAGATAATAGCATATTAGCTGAGAAGGGGCGAATACTAGATGCACATAATATAGAAAAATTAAAAAAGTTTGGCATAGTAAATGTAGAAATTGAAGATGAAGATATAGAGCATGAGGACATGGAAGAAGTAATAATGCAGGAAAATATACTAAAAGAAGCAATTGCAAATGATTTTGAAGAATCAATGAATAAGACTGCAGATATCATGCAAAGAATAAAGGATGGAGCAGTAGATGAAAAATCAATAAATGAAGTGGTAGAAAATACACTAAGCAATGTACTGACCGATAGCGATATATCTTTGGGACTGCTAGAGGGCAAAGGTGGACATGATTATCTTTATAAACATGCGATAAATACTGTTGTTATATCTACTATCATAGGAAATGCCTTAGGCTATGAAAAAGAAAAACTAGATATACTAGCTAAAGGGGCACTATTGCATGATGTTGGTATGTTAAAAGTAGATGAATCAATACTTAGAAAAGAAGAAGGTTTGACACCGGAAGATATAAAAGAAATCGAAAAACATACTATTTATGGATATGAGGCTTTAAAGGAATTAGGAGAAGAGATAGCGCAAATAGCAAAGTACCATCATGAAAAAATAGATGGTAGTGGCTATCCAGAAGGTCTTACAGGAGATAAAATACCTGAAATGGCGAAGATAGTGGCAATAGCAGATGTGTATACAGCACTTACTGAGGACAGAAAGTATAGAAGTAAGTACGAAAATTATGATGCAATGAAAATAGTAATGCAGTCATCTGCAACCAAGTTATTAGATCACAATATTTTGAAGATATTTTTGAAATATATGCCAATATATCCTATAAATAGTTATGTAATACTAAATAACAATAAAAAAGCAAAAGTCGTAAAAGCAAATAAAAATCCATTTCGACCTGTAGTGGATATAGAGGAAGAAGGGAAAATAATACGATTAGATCTAATGAGTGAGATCAATGCAACAAAATATATAATTGGAGTGGCGAAATGATAACAAAAATAAAGCTTGCTGTTTGTCTTGTAATTTTATTGATAGTAATAAGTGGATGCACAAGCAGCAAAATTGTTTTAAAAAAATATGAAGAAAAAAAAGCTCCTTTCAAACAAGAGGAAGGAAATTATACTTTAAATTTATATCACATAAAATATCCCGAAACAATGCAAGAAAAAGAAGAGTTTTTTAAAAAACTGGAGATATTTTTAAATAAAGTATTTATACAAGAAAAACAATACTCGATTTTAGTATCAAAAGAATATATAGCTGATTATGAAAGACTACAAAAAGATGGTCTTTTGGAAGAGGAAAAAATCTTTGTTAAAATTGCATCGTCTTTAAATTCTACAGAAAAGAAAAAACTGGAAGAATTACTTGATATAGAGGTAAAACGTCATGAAGGAACTATACAAAAATACTTAAACTTACAAATAGCTTACCTAAAAATGATATTAGATGAAGAAGATTTTGATAGCGAAAAAGTATATACAGAGTTGTATAAGGAAAACATAATAAATAAAATAAAAAAGAAAAGAAAAAATATAATAATGATAAATGATAAAATAAATATAGACTATGTGGTGGAAATAAAGGATCCTTATAGAAAAGAAGACAAAGGTATAGCCAAAGCCACAGAATATTATTATAACAAAGAGATAGAATATGGAAAACTACCTATCTTTGATGAAAGTATAAAAACGTATAAGCAACCTATCTTGTTAAGAGGATTGAAAAAGCATGAAATAAGTGTATTGCTGGATAAAGAAGAAAACCTAAATAACAACTGTATAATATTGGAAAATAATGCATATACCGGATATAGATATCAAAATAGTAGTTATTATTTTTTTGTAGGTGGTAATGAAAAAATATATGAATTTGAAAAATACAAAATTGATATAAGAGTAAAAGAAGAGGAAATTGAAAATCTGTTAAAGTTTGATGAAGAGTATATTTTGACTGATTTCACTGGAGGAAAGTAAATGACAATTTTATTTTTAATAGAAGCAATAATAATAATAATTTTGCTTTACTATATACTAAGGCAAAAAAGATCAAAACAATATTATTGTGAGAATATAAAGACAATAATAGAAAATATAAAAGCAGACGAATTTGAAACAAAAAATTCTAATCTAGTGGACTTAGATTTTGAACAAAAAGAACTACTAGATTACTATATAAGAGAACGAGAGAAATCAAAGCAGTCTATACAAGAGGTAGAGCGATACAAAGAAGAGCTAAATACAACTTACAAAAGTCTTTTGTCAAAGTCAACTGAGCTTGAATACAGTAATAGTTTATTAGAGAAAAAATTGGCGAATATGTCAACTTTGAATGCGATTGGTAAGTCAGTTTTATCTGAGTTTGATTTGCAAAAGATAATATCTATAATACTAGATGCCTATATAGTGTTAGTGGGAGTAAAAAAGATATCATTATATCTTTGGGAAGAAAAAAAGCTAGTAAATGTAGCAAATAAAGGTGACGTGATATATGATCCTAGTAACGAAAAGACTAGCAATGAAAATATACGAGGAATAAAAAAATCTAAAATAAGAGAAGAGTATCTTGAAATAGCGAGAAATATAAAAGGAGAATCTGAAGAAGTTTTGATTTCGGAAATAAAAGTAAAGGGCAAAGAACTTGGAGCTGTATTTTTGATAGAAGACTTATTAGATGGCAAAAGTAAAGACGTCGATGTAGAGACAGCATCTGCGCTTGCATTATACGTGGCAATAGCAATAAATAACTATATAATATATGTAGAATTAGCCGAAAAAGAAAGAATAGAGCAGGAAGTGTCAATAGCAGCAGAAATACAAAAAAGTCTTGTGCCACAGGATCTAAAAAATGCATTTGGATTTGAAATTTCAAATTATTTTGAACCTGCTAGAGAAGTTGGTGGAGATTATTATGACTACTTTATCTCAGCAGAGGGAAAATTTGGAATCTCAATAGGGGATGTAAGTGGCAAAGGTATACCAGCAGCTCTTCTGATGGCTACAATAAGAGCAGTATTAAAAACTCTAGCAGTATACGAACAATTGCCACATGAAGCGTTGACCAGATTGAATGAAATAATAATACCAAATATAAATGAAGAAATGTTTGTAACATTATTTTATAGTGTGTTTGATTTGCAGGAAAAAAAATTATATTATTCTAATGCAGGACATAATCCTTTTATTTGGTATAATAAAAAAGAGGATAAACTAGAACAAGTCCGTATAAAAGGTGTAGCAGTAGGATTTTTGGAAAACTATGTATATTCTTTAGGAGAATTAAAACTAGGATATGAAGATATACTTGTATTTTATACTGATGGAATCACAGAAGCTGAAAATCCAAGACAAGAGCTTTTCGGTATAGATAGATTAAAAGAGGTAATTTCTAAAAATAAAACAAATTCTGCAGATGGTATTAAAGAAGCAATATTGAATGCGGTAAATATCTTCAGAGAGGGCTACCAACAGGTTGATGATATAACTCTTGTTGTAATAAAACATAAGAGGTGACTTTATGAAACTTAGCTATAAAATGTTTCTGGGATTTTTATTTATTATATTTTTTGTGTTGATAAGTTTTACATACATATTGTTTATCTCTTTTGGAAAAATAGAAGAAAAATCATTGGATCAAATAGAAAAAGGAGAAAAACTTGTAAAAGAGTATATGAATGATTTTGTATATTTAAAAGAAAAAGAAGTAATGCAGCTGGCTTTTGATGGAGAAACAGAAAAATTATTTGATAGTAAAGCCAACAAAATAGACCAGATAGAATTTTTAAACAAAAGTGAAAATTTAAAAGAAAAAATTTTTGGAACAGATAGGCTAACAGACAATTTTATAATTGCTTTTTTAAGTAAAGACGCAAACTTAATTGCAGCAAATTATGGAGTTATGAATTGGAAAGATGTTACAGTATTTCCAGAGATCAAACAAGTAATGACTAAAAACAAATTAACTGAAAATGGACTGTCGTATTATTCTATATATAGAGGGTTTCCAGC
>CAZDNU010000451.1:0-2516 GCA_964506865.1 uncultured Fusobacteriales bacterium
GCAGAAAGTATAGATAAATATGAAACAGAAGTACGTATATCACAAAATAAATTTATAGCAAAGCTTCAAAGTTTGGTTCTAAACAGTAATGATTCAAAAATAATTACAGTGGATGATCTGCCAAAAAAAGTTAAAAATGAATTTATAGGAAAGAATGGCGATATTATTACAGTAATATACCCAAAACACGATATATGGGATGCAGAATTTCAAAAAGTACATTTTCAAGAAATTGGTACAATAGGAGACAGTGTAACAGGAACAGCGAAGATATTTTTAAAGGTAGTGGAAGCAGCAGCATCTGAAGGAAAGAGAGTCTTAGTTTATACTGTATTGGCTATATTTATTGTATTGTTAATTGACTTTAAAAGTTTGAAATATGCTGTTTTGGCAATAGTACCGATGATCACAGCTGTGCTTGCGTTAGTAGGCATAATGGGCTTGACTGGATTTAAATTTGATGTGGTAAATATTATCGGATTACCTTTAGTTATAGGGATAGGGGTAGATGACGGAATTCATATTATACACAGATATCTGAAAGAAAAAAACTTATCTTTGGCACTGAAAAGTACAGGTAAGGCAGTTACTTTGACTACTTTAACAACAATAGCAGCATTTGGAACTTTGATGCTGGCAAAGTACAGAGGATTTTTTAATCTGGGAGCACTGCTGAGTATGGGAGTTTTCTTAGCATATATTATGACAGTGATTTTTTTGATAAGTCTAATAGCATTGTTTGATAAGGTAAAAAGAGAGGATGGCTAAAATGAAAAATGTAATAATACTATTTATGTTTATAACTGTGGCAATATTTGGAGAAACATATGTGGAAATAATAGAAAAATTAGATAAAAATATAAATTATAAAAGTCAAAAATCTATAGGCGAGATGACGATTATCAATAGTGATGGAAAAAAAACTAATATGGAATTTGAGGCCTTATATAAAAAAGGAGAAGATGATAAGCAATTGATGAAATTTACTAAGCCTGCAAGATTAAAGGGGACAGCGATATTAAGTGTGGGAGAGAATATATGGTATTACAATAAAAGAACCAATAGAGTAAGGATGTTGTCGCAAAGTGCAAAAAATGGAAGTATGATGGGGTCAAGTTTTACTTATGACGATATGAATACTGATTACAAAGATGACTTTACAGGAGAAATATTATCCGAAACAGATAATACATATATTTTAAAAATGTTTCCTAAAAAAGAGGGGAAAAACTATAAATATATTGTTGTGGAGGTTTCAAAAGACACATTCTTGGAAAAAAGTGCTAAATATTATGATGAAAATGATATTTTGTATAAAAAGATGAATATAAAAACTATAAAAAAGATTGATAACTATATAGCGCCGTTGGAAATAGAGATGATAGATATATTGGACAAAAAAACAACTATTCTCAAAATATCGGAAAAAAGTGTAGAATTTGACTTAGAGCTTGCGGATCGTACTTTCTCGGAAAGAAACTTAAAAAGATAGTTTGGAGGGGCTTATTATGAAAAAAGTAATATTTTTAATTATAAGTATATACTCTACTTTAATATTTGCACAAGAATTGCCATTAGATCTAACATTTGATCTGCAACTAAAAAATTATATGGGGCAGGGACAGGAAACGGATACAAATATAGATGGAAAAATTATTTTTAATAGAGGGGGCGATAAGTATAGTTTAGATGGAGAATATTATTTTGGAGATAGCGGTGAGCAATTATATTATGCTAGAGTAAAATTTTTTATAGATAAAAGTGATCTGGAAATAGGAAGAAATAGAATTGGATGGGGAACAGGATATAACTTTAATCCAACGGATATATTTAATAAGGAAGTGATTGGATCAAAATATGATCCGACATACAGTAAAAGGGGTATAGACTCGATTGTATGTACAAGGTATTTCGGGAATTTTACCAGCATGCAATTGATATATGGATATGGCAATGAAGAGATACAAGATGAATATGGAATAAGATTTCGTACAAATATAAACGACTATGATTTTGATGTGATTTATGCTGAAAAAAGGGCAAGTAAAAAAGAGTATGAGAAAAAAATTGTTGGTGGAGATTTTGCAGGTAGCATACCGAAATTAGACTTTGGAGTATGGGGCGAATTTTCTTATTATATTGAGGAAGAAAAATGGAAATATGTAAGTGGAATAGACAGATATTTCTTAGAAAAGTTTTATATAAATATGGAATATATGCAAAATGATTTTGGAATAGATGATGATTTTGATCAATTAGATTTGGAAGAATACACAGGAGAAGTACTTGGAAGTGACTATGTAATAGTATCTGTAAATTATGATTATTCATTCAAATGGAATTTCACTTATTACACGTTTTTGAATATAAATGATAAAAGTAGTATAAATGGAGGAAAAATACAATATAATTATAATGATAATATAGAAGTCTATGTTATGCCGTTTTTAATGACTGGCGATAAGAGAAGTGAGTTTGGCTCAATATCAAATGAATATGGAGAACTAGCATGTGTA
>CAZDNU010000452.1:0-1701 GCA_964506865.1 uncultured Fusobacteriales bacterium
TTGAGTGACAGGCACCAAAATATTAAACGGTGCCGGTCACTACATACATAATCTCTTCGTCTTTGTACTTCATTTAAAAAAGAAGTTTTCCCATCAATATTTTTGACCAATATATCAGCTCTTCTTTTCTTTAAAGTCCAGTATTTGCCACCAACTTTTAGCTTAAATACTTCTGCTGTTAATCCACCGTTAAAATATCTTTGAACACAGTCCGAATTTTCATCTATACGCAAAAGTTCTACCAATGACATTGGAAATTTCTCTAAGCTTCCAACTTCTATATCAACATTTGAGTTCAAAAATTCTAATTGTTTTTTTCTCCTTATATCTGCTGTTTTCATTCGACATTACCCTCTTTCTAATATATCTTAGCATACCATCCTTCTACTCCTTGTTCATTTAAAAATCCATGTGCTGCACCTTTTTCTCCTATCTTATACGAAGCAAATAATATCGCTTTTTTCATTGAAATATCAGCATTATTAGTTTTGATATAATAATGTAAAAATGCAGAAAAAAGTGAGTCGCCCGCTCCAATTGTATTTACTACTTTTCGAGTATATTGCGCAGGATAATGGATAATTTTTTGTGTATATCTATCATACATTTTTGCTCCATTACTTCCAAGACCTACTGCTATAATTTTGTTATTATATTTGTGTGCCATCTCCATAATGAAATCATCAATTGGAATTGTTATATTTTCATCACTCATAAATACTATATCCGAATATTTCATAAAATCTACATGATACTCCTCGTCTGTGCTATAAATTACATGCAGATCAGTTGCAACTAGTTTCCCCATCTCTTTTGCTCTTTTTAAATACTTTCTGGAAAAATTAATAGTACATAGAACTGCCACATCACACTCTTTTAGCTTTTCCATAAACAAATCTTCTTGATATTCTCTTTCTTGTATATCTTTTAAGTCACAGTGAATCTGTCTTTTTCCCTCTTTATCATACAAAATTAGTGATTGAGGAGTTTTCTCTAGCTGTTTTATTATATTTCCACCACTAATTCCATCACTTTCCAAATCCTCTATTACTGCTTCACCTTCATAATCATCTCCTACAAGCGACATTACAAACACATCATCTCCTAGTTTTTTCAAGGCTTTTGCTATATTAATAGCTACTCCCGAGACCGAGCTGTCTACTCCAAAGAATGGAAAACATACCGGAAAATACTCTAGCGGAAATTTCTCTATAGCCAATGTTGTTTCCATATTTATAAGTCCTGAAACTAATATTTTACTCATTATAATTCTCCTCTCATTTATAAAGTTATATGAGTCTCTAAGAAGTGTAATAGCACTCAACCTCTCCTACAGTAATATAGTTTTATTATTAATTCAATTTGTCCAGCCAGTTTTTTACCTTTTGCTCAAACCCCTCTTTTATTGGCTTGCCGCTTTCTGCACTGATTAACATCTCATCTATCTCTCCAGTTTCCAAGTGTTTCTTTATCTTTTGAATTGGCGAAAAAATATATTCCCCAGTTTTCAAAATTCCATTCATCCATATATTGATTTACTTCATAGTCTATATAAAATGTCGACTTATCATCAATAACGAAGTTTGAAGGAAAAAAGTCTAAATTTATCTTTTTAGGGTATAGTATCTTGGTCATATCAAATATTTCTTGAAGTATTTTTAGATTTATTTTATCTTTTGCGATAAGTTCTGATGCTACTAC
>CAZDNU010000453.1:0-3627 GCA_964506865.1 uncultured Fusobacteriales bacterium
TCTAAAATTTGATAATTAATAATGTTCCAATTTTTTTAAAAAAATGGATATTTTTGTCGGTGAAGTATGTCAAAAAATATTTATCACGGAATCAGGTAATACTAAAACTCAGAACTTATACAGAAACAAGTGTACTTTTTAAAAATCAAAAATACGTATATAGAACACGAAAATATTTGACTTTATAGACCAAAGGCTGATTTAAGTAGATTTTGAAACTACTTTCAAATCAGTCTTTTTTATCTCAAAAACTTATTAAAAAATCCCAAAAAACTATTGACAAAAAAATGATCATGAGGTACACTTGAAGTGGTTATAAAGTGCTCATTTTCAAAATTGCTATTTTTGTTGAATAAAACTCTTATTTTTGTAAAAAACTCTTATTTTTGTAAAATTGAATATTGTTAGAGACTAACGAAGTCCTAAATCCGAATAAAATTGGATTAGGACTTGTTTTTTTTGTAAATATGTATATAAAAGTTTTAAAAAGGGTGAAAATAATTATAAAAGAGAGGGTGAAGGAGAGATGATGAGAGGAGAAGAAAGAATGAGAAAATTAATTTTTATTTTTTTACTTCTAATGGTTTTTGGGTGTGGCTTAAAAGAAAGTAAAGAACCGGAACAAGAGAGTAGAAAAAATATTGTGGAAAAATCTCATGAAAGAGAGACAATCGAAGATCAAAATGCCGAAGATTTTGTGGGAAAAATAGCTCAAAAGAGAGCAGGCAAAGGTAATAATAATTTAGGAATATGGTTATGGTATTTGGAAGGTACAGGATATAGTTCTCATGCAGCACTAGCCAAAGATTTGGCTGCAATTGGTGTGAAAAGAGTATATGTAAAGGTAGCTGACGGGGGATATAATCCATCAGTGTGGCCTGAAGTAAATGATAAAAGTCTAGTACAAGCATATAAAAGTGTAGGCTTAGAAGTATGGGCGTGGGCATATAATTACCCCGGAAATGATACAGCACAAGCAAATGCTCTTTATTATGCAGCCAAAACTGGATATGAAGGTTTTGTAACGGATATAGAGATAGAATTTAATAAAAAAACTACAGAATTACACAATATTTTCAAAGCTTTTACTGCAGCTAGAAGTGAAGCAATAAAAAATGGATATGCTGATAGTAATTTCAAATTGTACTGTACGACTTGGGGAAATCCAAAAGATCATGGAATGAGAGTAGATATAATAGACCAATATGTAGACGGACATATGCCTCAAACTTATTTAGAAGTATGGGGAACTTCATATATGAACAGTGCCGAGTATTGGGTAAATGCAGGTACCAAAGAGTATAGAGATATGGGTGCGAAAAAGCCTATACATCATATAGTAAGTGCGGAACATGAAAATATAAATTCAAGTCAAATAAATAACTTTGTGAAAGCATCGGGAGGAGAGACATCTTTATGGAGAATACCTGGTGGAGGGACCTCGCTTAATATATGGAATACAATAAAAAATGTAAACTGGGGGATTGATTTCTGGCCTGATAAAGACCCTAAAGATGAACCGGAAGATATAACAACGCATTGGGCAGCAAAAGAGATTAAATATGTGCTTGATAAAGGGTATATGTCGGGTTATAGTGATGGAACATTTAGACCTGACCAAAGCTTTACTAGAGCAGAATTTGCAACGATGATAGCAAGTACCTTAAGACCAAGTGCAAAATCAGAGCTATGGAATAAAAACTTTGGTGATATAAAAGGACATTGGGCTGAGCAAAATATATTGATTGCAGTTAGGGCAGGATACTTAAATGGTTATAGTGATGGAACATTTAGACCGAGTAATAGGGTAACAAAACAAGAGATGTTAGTTGCCTTGGCAAATGGTTATGGTTTGAGTGGAGGATCAAGTGCGACATTAGGAAACTACTATCTTGATAGTAATGAAATAGCAACTTGGGCAAAACAAGCAATAGCTAATGCAACAAAAAATAATATAGTGCCAAATTATCCTGACTTAAACAAGATAAATATAACAAGAAATGCAAGTAGAGCAGAAGGGGTTGTTGCACTTTATCAATTGATGGCAAAATCAGGAAAAGCCCCTGCATATAACAATCCATATATAGTAAAAGAAGGTAGCATAAAAGCCAACTTGGACATAACAGTACCTTCAAATATAAAAGTAAACGAGATAGCAACATTCACTGGGAATGCAGTGGGAATATACAAAGTCGTATTATCGGTTGATGGATATTCATTAGGTGAAACGTTAGTAAAGAATGGAAAATACTCATTAGCTTATAAGTTTACCCAAGCAAAAAATAATCGAAAATTAGTAGCAAATGCTTTTGATCAAAATGGAAAATCACTTACCCAAAAGGTAAAGTATATAAATATTACAGGTGGGAATACTAGTGATTTTGGATCTAAATTTGCCGATTATGCAAACAACAACTGGAATTCATTAAAACAAGAAGCTGTGGGCGCGATAACAGGAGGAACTGACTGTGTGGCATTTGTATCAGCGGCTTTGAGAAAATTTGGATATAGCATAAATGCAGTTGTAACAGGAGGAACTTCATCGGAAGATGCACAAGGAATAACTTTAGATTATAAATTAAGACAGTTTGGCTGGTCAAAAGGTACAAATGCAGCAAGCCTAAAAAAAGGAGACGTTGTCTTTACTATAAATAAATGGTTTAGTGATAATCAAGGCGGAAATTATTATCCTACTCACGCTTATATTTTCATGGGGTGGGTCACACCTGGAAGCACTTCTTATGCTTGGATAGTAGACAACCAAGGTAGCAGACATCAGAGAAATATAACAGCATCATCACCAAAAGATCCTTTCCAATACTATATGAGGGCACCATCAAGTACTAGCGATGATGATAGTAATGATGCTGAACAGCCGGAAAATACAGTATTGATAAAAAACATACCATATTTTTATCAAATGTATAACAAAAATAATCCGTCTGGCTCGTGTCAAAATACTAGTATAGCAATGGTACTGAAATACTATGGTGCAAATGTTACACCAGATCAAATATCAAACTACTATGGCACGTCAAAAGCACAAACTGTGTCAGGACTACAATCGGTGTTTGACAGTGAGGCAGCTTACTTTAAGCTAAGTATACGTGATGCAGGAACTACCAAAGGTACTTTTACAAAGTTAGAACAACAATTAAGAGCCGGTAAGCCGGTAATAGCACATGGATACACTACAGGATATGGGCATGTAGTAGTATTTGTAGGCTATGACGACAATTATTATTACGTAAATGACCCATACGGAAAATGGGATGGTAGAGCTTATAGTTCTGGATATGTAAAAAACTCAACAGCTGGGAAATATGTTAAATATAGAAAAAGCGATGTAAAAAAAGCCTTTGCTCCCGATGGATACATATGGATGCATTCGCTATACTAAAATAGAGAGGGGATTAATCGATTATGAGAAAGTTACTACTAAGTATTTTATTGATATTTACAATGGGTGCATGTATAAATAAGGATAATGATAAAGCGGGAGAAAAAATTTATGCAAATTTGGAACAAGAGGTAATAGAAAAAAGTATAAAAAGAAACAGTGTAAATACAAATGGAACAATGATGCAATATTTTCACTGGTATAGTGAAGGTGGCGGAAAACTTTGG
>CAZDNU010000454.1:0-3632 GCA_964506865.1 uncultured Fusobacteriales bacterium
ATACTGATACCATAGCTTCACTTGCAGGCTTCGATTTTCTAGATGGAAATATATACTCAGATAGATCTATTTCAATCTGCAAGTCTTCTCCTTCACTTAAAATATCTGGATACGAAATTGAGTCTATTTTTATATACTTTTGCTTGTAGTACTTCTCAAATTCACCTACCTCAAATGGATAATCATTATCACGAAATGCTCTAAGTTCAGCATAACCCTTTTTGTTATCAAGCTTTTCTAAGTAATATGGGCCATAACCAACCACTGCATGACTCTTTTCATTTAACCACTTTTTTAGCAACTTATAGTTTTGAATTGCTGTATCACTATCCACCTTACCCTTTAACATTATCGGTATGTGCTTTTCATTTATCATTTCATCCAATTTATATTTTAGATCCTCTAAAAGTATTTCTGATTTCAGATCAATTGCTTCAGTTTCTTTGTCTGATGTCAAACCATATTTATTGCCGGATTTTGCATCATCCTTACTTAGCAAAAGTGATATCGCTTCTGTCAATTCCCAAGGTACAGCAAACCCGGGTTTTGCACTTGCCATCACTTTTAGCCCAGGTGCTCCTGCTGCTCTTTCTAGCTCCACCGAACTAGGAAAGTATGAATTGGACCATACAGTAACCGTATTATCTTCGTTTATCTTCCATGCCGCCAAAGATTGCTCTAGACCATCTTTGAAGTATGAAGCATACTGCGAATTATAAGTTTTATCATTTTCATCTATTTTATATGTCCATTCATACACAAATGCATCTGCGTATATATAATCATTAATATCTATTTTACGACCATGGTGCCATTTCCCAAATTTTATCTTATATGTTGATTTTGTTACAGCATATTTCCCACTACCAATCTTTTTGTAGGTCTGACTATCTTTATCATAAAGTTTTGCATCTGAATCAATCTCTATATTTCCTTTTAATTCCCCATTTTCATCTCTATACGGCTTTGATTCGGTACAAACAAGGCTTACGCCTCTTTCAATTGGAAATCCAAAAGGGTCATGAAGAATTGCACGATCAAATATCGGACTTACAACGTTCATTGTGAAAGCATCAGAAAATCCATTTAAACCAATCGGATCCCAAGGCGACATAAATAACCCTCCTGCTGCTGACTTTTGTAGTATTTTCAAAGTTTTATCCTCAGTCTTTGCATTTTCTATTGTCCACCTGTTAAATCCATCTCCTACACCATACGGGAGTCTTTTGGCAAAACGTTTTTTATTTGTGATATAATACTCGTTTTGGTATGTCAAAAATATACGCACTGAATTATCCAAAGCCAATTCAGTAACATTTTCTATTTTTTTCCAGTATTCATCCAGCGTTAGTATATTGCCGTTTGAAATATCTTGAGCTATTTTTTCAATTTTTTCATCCCTATAATTCCACCATTTATCTACACCCCAGCCCGGCATATTCGTATACTGCGAAGTCATATGCTGCAATATAGCTGTACTCCACCATATATATGTAGACCCTGCTACCCAGCCTTCTGTATATATATTCCAGTTGTAATTTGCAGGATCATCATAGTATATAGTCTCTATACACTTTATTCTGTCCCATTCCAGCTTCTCCACAGTAAATCCTACTTTTTCTAATATATCCGAAAAATAGTTTCCAAGCTTTAATCTACCTTCTGGATCGTCAACTCTCATTAGAAATTTTATTGTAATCGGTTTATTATCAAAATACCATTTACCATTTTTTTTCTTTATTCTACCTTTATTTTCAGGTAATTTTGACGCATTTCGCATCTCTTTTTCTATCATCGATACCGCTTCGTTATAATTTCCGTCTTCTGTTAGACCCATCCTGTTTGCTACTATGTCTATACGCCATGCATTTGGCTGCCCCGGAGTTGCAGGAGTAAATGCAGGGCCTCCACTTCCGCCTTGTATTTCGTCCACAATATATTTTCTATTTACAAGATGATTCACTGCAAAACGTATATTCTTATTTGCAAAAGGATTAAAATATGTGACATTACCTTTCTTTACTTGATAAGGAGCTTGATTTGGATATGGATTTAGCAAAAAATCCCAAGACCCAGACGGCACCGTATATACTTCAAGTTTTTCTTTACTTTTCTGATCTAAGCCCCGATACAAGTTAGATGATATAGACGTCATATATATATCGGATATGCCTTCGGCAATATCTTTTACTGCCAGTTCCTCAGACATCTTTATATTATAGTAAATTTTGTCTGCATACGCTCCTTTTTCAGCAAAGAGAAATGAGACATTTATTACCAATAATAACAAAAATATTGATTTTTTCATAATCAGCTCCTCCTCGAATTTAGTTTTTTGAGTTACTTGGAAAAATGAGTGAATCTCTATCTATATAAAGTCTCCAAATAAAATATCTTCAGTTAAAGTTCGATCATGTATAGCAGTATATATTTTTTCTAGTGTATCCGCCATATAAAGTTCCCCACGCATTTTTATTGGATTTTTTATTTCTGATCTATATATTACACTTTGTTTCTTTTCTATTGTAGGGAAAACCTCTTCTACCTCATTAGTAAAGTTATCCAGCCCCATCTCTATAATATCAGCAATTATAAATGCTTTCTGATCTTCTGTAAGATTATCATTATACAGAGTTTTTTTGTATTCAGCTATAATTTTTTCTCTGCTTTTTTTATGTGAAAGATATATTTTAGTGATTCCCATTCCAACCACTGCTTTTGCTACCGTATTTTTTTCCACTGAATTCAAAAAATCAAATAGTTTTTCTAAGTTATTTTTTCCCAGTTTCCATATAACATACCAATACTCCTCAGTAAATGTATCGCCCAACCAAAATTCCAGTATATCATAATCATTTGATAAAAATTCCAAGACTATATCCAAAGAAGTCTCCGATTCCATCTCTGCTAACAATAAACTTGAATGAATTACGTGATAGTAACTTATATCTGCTTGTTCAGGGTGTTTCTCATATCTAATATATTGTTCTTTTGCATTGTCTAGTATTCCTTCAAGCTTTTCCCTGTATTCATCTTTGTGTTCCAAAATATGTCCAACTGTTTCCAAATTTAATTTCACTTCATTTTTATACAAATTTTTCATGACATCAAACATAGCCTCTCCTTTAATTATAATCTAATTCAATTCCCCACATTGCCTTAACGCTACTAATTCCCCCAAAGTATTTTCTTTAGTTCTTCTTCTGCTTGCTTTATTGCATACCAATTTGATTTCAATACTCGCTCATTTGATGATGAAACTGCGATTTTTAATTTCTCTGCGATTTTTTTATAAGATCCGTATTTTTCATAGTACATCACTGCATCCCACTGTTTTTTCGTCCACTGATCCAAAAGAGCACAAATAAGCACAAAATAGGCATTTACAATGCTTTCATATTTTGAATTAAGTAAACAAAACTTTACCGAATATTTTCTATCTTTATAGTTTTCCTTGCTGAATTCTTTGAAAAAAATATTTTCGGTATTTTCCCTTGCTCTATTTAGGATAATTTCTATCTTCACTCTATATGGAAAAAAGTCATACATAATTATTCTTATTATTTTCAACATATCCTGATTTTCTATTATACTCCCCTTTATTTCAAACTCTGAAACAATGCTAAACTTCT
>CAZDNU010000455.1:0-2310 GCA_964506865.1 uncultured Fusobacteriales bacterium
ACCTATGATAGTTGGAAATATAACAAGGCGAGTGCTTATGTCAAAATATGGTGAAGACAAGTTCAATAAGAAAATAAAACCAAAATTTCCTTCTATATCTACACTAGGAGTATTGGGGATAGTATTTGTAGCGATGGCTCTAAAATCAGAGACTATATTTAAAAATCCTACAATATTATTAAAAGGTTTATTGCCAATAGCTTTGTTGTATACAGTAAACTATACTCTTAGTACAATAGTAGGGAAGTTATTTCTGAATAGAGATGAGGCAATAGCTTTAGTTTATGGTACTGTTATGAGAAATTTATCTATAGCCTTAGCGATAGCAATGGGTTGCTTTGGAAAAGAAGGATCAGATATAGCGTTGATAATAGCTTTGTCTTATATTATACAAGTCAAATCTGCTGCGTGGTATGTAAAATTTACTGATCAAATATTTGGTGAGAAAGAAAAGATAGAATTAAAATTTGAAAAAGGAGAGATATAGTTGGAAACTACAATAGAATGTATTCCCTGCTTGATAAAGCAGGGAATAAAAACAGCAAAATTTTTAAAAAAATCAGAGGAGATAAGTTCAAATATGTTAAGAGAAATATTAGAAATGTTGTCAAAAGAAAACTATAATAGCTCTCCTCCTTTCTTATCAAAAAAAATACATGGAATAATTGTAAAACATACAAAAACAAACGATCCATACAAAGAAATAAAAACTCATTATAATAATAAAATAATGAAAATGGAAAATGTATTGAAAAATAAGGTATTGCAAACTGAAAATAAGATTTTTGAAGCTGTAAAATTAGCAATAGCAGGAAATATAATAGATTTTGGGACAGAGAATGAACTTACAGAAGAGATTTTAAAAACTCATATAGAAGGGATAGATCAAAAAGAATTTAAAAATAATGATTTTTGGAAATTGTATAATAATTTAAAAACGGCAAATAGCATTTTGTATATAGGAGATAATTGTGGCGAAATTGTATTTGATAAAATATTGGTAGAATTTATAAAAAAAGAGTTTCCGGAGATAAAAGTTTATTTTGGAGTAAGAGGACAACCTATAATAAATGATATAACACATATAGATGCAAAAGAAGTAGGTATGGATGAGCTAGCTGAAATAATAGACAATGGAGATGGGGCTCCGGGAATTGTAATGGAAGATATAAGTGATACATACAAAAAATTATTTTATGATGTTGATATGATAATAGCTAAAGGACAAGGAAACTATGAAACTTTAAATGAGATAGAGCGAGAAAACTTATACTTTTTGTTTATGGCAAAGTGCAATGTAGTGGCAGATGGTTTAGGAGTAAAGACAGGGACGTTAATGTGTAAAGAAAATAGTCAAAAGGAGAAATAAACTTGGAAAATAGAGCAGACAAACACTATAAAGATGGATATAATTGTGCGCAGGCTATATTACTTGCTTATGCAGATCAGGCAGATGAAAAAGAGAAAGAATTAATGTTGAAATTATCAGCAGGGCTTGGATATGGTATGTATAGTCAAGAGACTTGTGGCGCTGTAACAGCTGCAATAGCTGTGCTGGGCATAAAATATGGAAATACATTACCCAAGGACAGAAAAAATATCAGAGAAGTATTTAAGAAAATAAAAATATTTGAACAAAACTTTAAAGAAAAAAACCAATCTTTTAATTGTCAAGAATTAAAAGGAGTATACGCAAAAGATTGTACACAGCTTATAAAAGATAGTGCTTCTTTGTTAGAGAAAATGATAGAAGGAGAGATTGAAAATGAAAGTGGCAGTGGCAAGTGAAGACGGAACTAATCTTGTAGATAAGCATTTTGGGGATGCCAAACAGTATTATATCTATGATATCAGAGAAAGAGAAGTAAAATTTTTAGAAATAATTCAAAATCCAATGAAAGACTACGAAGAGAAACATAATGATTTTAGAGGAGATAAGAAAAAAGCTAGAGGTATAGGTGGGATTTTGAAAGAAAAAGAGATAAAAGCAATATTGGCTTTTAAAATTGGACCTAATATAGTAAATATAAGAAAGAAATTTGTAGTAGTAATATCAAGGAAAATAGCAGTGAATCAGGCTTTAGAACTGCTTAGAGAAAATTTAGTAAAAGTAGAAGAAGAAACTAAAAATATAGAAGATAAAGATCACTTTATCTTTAAATAATAGGGAGGAATACAAGATGAAAATAGCAGTTTGTGCAAAAGGAAAAAATATAAAGGCAGAAGTGGATGATAGATTTGGAAGATGTGAAAATTTTGTAATAATAGATACAGAAAGTAATGAAATAGAAGTAATAGAAAATGAAGCGA
>CAZDNU010000456.1:0-4273 GCA_964506865.1 uncultured Fusobacteriales bacterium
ATTTAATAAAAAATAAGCTTTATTAGCTTATAAAAAACAGTTGCAGAATTTGCGCAACTGACTAAAAAATTTTAAAAAGGGAGTGAAACACATTATGAAAAAGTTTTTTTGTTTATTTTTATTGTTTAGTTTGTTAGTTTTTGGAGGATGTTTTGGTAGCAACAGTGACTCAAAGGATGCACCTACAGAGGAAATGAAATCTATACCCAGGCTTGAAGTAAACTTTCCAGATTCTTTAAATAGCACTGAGTACGATACGACATCAAAAGAACTTTTGCTAAAACGAAATCAAGAAGTTGATTTTGACAGTATTATAAATGCAGACCCTAATGATATCTCAAATAATTCTACTACGGTTTTAAAATCTTTTATTGCCGAATATAAATCTACAGAGGAGGTCCTATCTCAAGGAGCTAGCTTTATAGAAGCTTTGATTAAAGATTTAGATCCAGGTTCTTATCAAGATTTTAATTTCGATGAAATTAATTTTGACGAAAACAATGATTTCTTTGATCCTGCATTAGCTACTGTTGATTTTTTGGAGTATACTGTCAGTGGAGAAATTTCTGAAGTTTTCTTAAGTATTACAGAAGAAAGTGAAATGTCTTCAGCAACTTTTAGGATAAAATGGGATTTGACAAATATTTTGTTCATCGAGATAAATTCCATTGAGTCTCAATCTGATTCTAGTTTTAAACTAAAAATTGAAAACAGTCCAAGTACAGGAATAATTTCTATTGTTAGAGACATTACCACTAACTCTGATATGTTTATTGCAAGTGACGAAAAACCTCTTGTCATTACAATACATAATGAGTTAGAACTTATACCAAATGATTCAAGCAAAGATATTTCTTCTATGAACATAAATTTTAGACATGAATTTAATTTGGCTGACTTTACTACCCAAACATATAATTCAGCTCTTACAGTAAATAATCAAGGTGGCGAAAACATCGCAGACTATAATCTTTTGATTGATTTAGAAAAAGTTTATGAAATTTTAGACTCACCGGAAAATTATGGTTTAGAAGAACCTGCGATTATTGAGCATCAATCAAGATTTAAGGAAATATTTGATGAATATGGCACACTTACATATTTTGGGCACTATGACTTCGAAAATGATAACTGGATTCAATTATATCCTTATCTTGTAGATTAAAATATTAATTAAGAAACTCATGAGAGTCTAGCTTTTAGACTATTTCTCATGAGTTTTTTTTTATGTCTTCTTTACTTTGATTTTACCTGTATAGCATAATTTTTATACCCACCTGACAAGTTATAAACTTTTTCAAAGTCCATATTGATTAATAAATTTTGAGCAGCATTTCCTGTAACACCTTTGTTGCAGTGCACCACTATTTTTGATGTCTTGTCAAATTTTTCAGCTTCCTTTTTTAAATTTGCTAAGGGTATGTTCACAGCTCCCTCTATATGTCCTTTCTCATAATCACTAGGTTTCCTTACATCTATGACTTTATATTCCGATCTTCTTTCTAATAGATCTTTTACCGTCAATATTTTTCTTCCGTTGTTTATTGCATTGTCCAGTATCATGCCAGTGTACATTATCGGATCCTTTGTAGTAGAAAATGGCGGTGCATATGCCAAATCCAAATGAAATAGATCAGATACCTTTGCATTAAAAGTAATTGCTGTTACAAATACATCTATTCTTTTGTCTACTCCTCCAAATCCTACTACTTGTACCCCTAATATATTTTCCGTCTTTTTATCTGCAATACATTTTATTAATATTTGCTCGCTCTCTTTTAAATATTTACTTTTATTTTCTTTTATATTATGAATAACTTCTATATCATATCCTGCTAATCGGGCTTGTTTTTCTGTCATTCCAGTATAAGCTATATCCATATCAAACAACTTAAAAATTCCTGTTCCCAATATTCCTCGAAACTTCAAATTACCTCCAGTAATTACGTCACCGGCTATTCGGCCCATTTTATTTGCTGTAGATCCCATAGGTCTATACATATATTCCCCACTTATGAGATCAAGATGTTCAGTACAGTCACCTACTGCATATATATCTTTTATATTAGTCTCCATTTTATCATTTACAAGTATTCCACTGTTTTTTCCTAAATTAATAGATAAATTTTCTACTAATTCGGTATTTGGCCTTACCCCTGTTGACATTATTATCATATCAGTATCAAGTTCGTCTCCATTACCTGTATATACTTTTCTTCCTTCGTTAGATATTTTTAGCACTTTGTCACCACATATATACTTTATGCCTTTTTTATCAAGATAGTCTTCTATATATACAGATACATCCGAATCAAGATGTGGCATTATATTATTTTTTTGCTCTATTATAGTTGTTTCTATATTTTTCTTAGTTAAATTTTCTAATAACTCCATTCCTATAAATCCACTACCAATAATTACAGCTTTTTTTACTTGGCATTCTTCAATATACTGCTTTATTTTGTCAGCACTTTTTACATTTCTTAAGACAAAGTAATTACTCTCTTCTTCCATCTCTATCGGAGGAATTATAGACTTGGCTCCTGTTGCCAATACCAGTTTGTCGTATTTATCCTCTATTATCTCTCCAGTTGCCAATTTTTCTATTTTTAGTTTTTTCTGCTCTATATCTATCGCTACCACTTTATGTCCTGTAAATATATCAATATCAAATCTTTTCTTAAACCAAGCAGGGTTTCTAGGAGTTAGATTATCTCTACTTATATAATCTTCTCCTATATAGTACGGCAAGCCACACGATGAATATGATATGTCCTCATCTTGCTCGTATATTGCTATCTCATTTTCTAGACTATTTCGCCTAGCTTTTGCAGCTACAGAAGTGCCGGCTGCTACAGAGCCAATTATTAAAATTCTCATACTTTTCCTCCCCTTCCAAAATTTACTAATACAACTTTTGCTATACTTCTATACCATTTTCCATTAAAGTATCTTTGTCAAACCAGTTTTTACTTTTATTTGCTATCTTTACCAGAGTCAGCATCACAGGGACTTCTACTAATACTCCTACCACTGTTGCCAATGTAGCTCCGGAATTTAGTCCAAACAAAGATATTGATACTGCTACTGCTAATTCAAAAAAGTTGCTTGCACCTATCATGCCAGCCGGTGCAGCTATTTCATGCTTTATTTTCCAAGCTCTTGCCCAGAAATAAGCTATAGCAAATATCAAAAATGTCTGCAATGTCAATGGTATTGCAATCAACAATATATGTATTGGATTTTTTAAAATTTTCTCTCCTTGAAATGAAAATATAATAGTAAGTGTAAGTAGTAAGCCTATTATTGTTATGTTCCCAAACTTTGGTAGAAATTTATTTTCAAAATACTCCATGCCTCTATTTTTGATTACTTTTTTTCTGACAATATAACCTGACGAAAATGGAATGACTACAAAAAGTACAACAGATAAAATCAATGTGGCATATGGTATACTCACATCATTTAGTCCCAACAATAAAGCAACTATTGGTGTAAAGGCAAATAATATTATCAAGTCATTTAAAGCTACTTGCACTAAAGTATATTCTGTATTTCCCTTAGTCAAATAACTCCATACAAATACCATAGCTGTACATGGTGCTGCTCCAAGCAATACAGCCCCAGATATATATTTTGTAGCGATATCATCACTTAAAAACGATCTGAAAACTACTTTGAAAAAAAACAAAGCTATTAAATACATAGTAAATGGTTTGATTAGCCAATTTGTCACAACTGTTACTATCAAGCCTCTAGGTTGTTTGGCACTGCTGGAAATACTACCAAAATCTACTTTTAGCATCATTGGAAATATCATCATCCATATAAGTATGGCAATCGGTATTGACACATTAGCGTACTCAAATTTTCTTAAAAAATCCGGTATAAACGCCATGTATGTTCCTATTAATACTCCTGCTACTATACACAAGCTTACCCATATTGTTAAATATTTTTCAAAAAATCCTATTCCAGCTTTTTTTTCCATTTTAAACCTCTCCTTTTCGATTTCTCGATTATATTTTTTTACTTTAGTCCTATTTACAACTATTTTTATATTCCTCTATTTTTATATTGTCCTCCATAAATATTGCCTCATTTAGATTTTTGTTTATCATTTCATTTAAAAACAGATATTTTTTTAAAGTTTCATTATTCAATGAGAAGTACCTCCACTGCGCATCTTTTCTTTCTTTAATTATCTCTACCGCCTTTAACTTAGATAGGTGTTTTGACGTATTCGATTGATTTAAATTCAAAATTTTTTCTA
>CAZDNU010000457.1:0-2642 GCA_964506865.1 uncultured Fusobacteriales bacterium
AATGACAATAGTTATGAAAACTTTATGAGAGTTATTTCAAATACTCCAATGGGATTTGAAATGACTATGAGAGTCACTAGCAACTATCTTCAATTAAAAACTATCTATCTACAGCGGCAACATCATAAATTAAAAGAAGACTGGGGAAATTTCTGTACATGGGTAGAATCCCTTCCCTATTTCAAAGAATTTTGTCTAAAAGAGTAGTTTATCAAAAAAAAAAAGCAAAAAAGTTTTTATAATTAACTTTTTTGCTTTCTTTATATTTGAGTTTTCCTAATATAAATATTAAATTATTTTATCTTCCTTTACCTAAAAATACAACTCGTAGAGTTTTTAATACAATTATTATATCTAAGATAATAGATTGATGCTTTATATAGTAAAGATCATACTTTAATTTCTCCAAAGCATCTTCTGTTGATGCCCCATAACTATAATTTACTTGTGCCCAACCAGTAAGACCCGGTAATATACTATGTCTTAGATTATAAAATGGAATATCTTTTTCCAGCATACTTATAAAATACTGTCGCTCAGGTCTTGGACCAATAAAACTCATCTCGCCTTTGAGTATATTAATCAGTTGTGGCAATTCATCTATCCTTGTCTTTCTCATTATTTTTCCAAAAACAGTAACCCTATTATCCTTTTCTTTAGCCCATTGCGGACCATTTTGCTCTGCATCCGCTCTCATGGATCTAAATTTCAAAATTTTGAACGGTCTATTTCCTTTGCCCACTCTTTCTTGTATAAAAAATACCGGCCCTTTTGACTCAAACTTTATTATCAATATAGATATAAGCATAATTGGAGCAGTCATCAATAAAACTGCACTGGAAATAATTATATCACTTAATCTTTTTATATTTTGCTGATATGTATTATGTACAATTTCAAATCCTTCTGAATACAAAAGAGAATCTTCATTGATAGAGTTTACAGGTATCTTTTCTTCCAATATTTCATAAAATTCAGAAAAGTTATATACTTTTACTCCTTGCAATTTTAAATCAAGTAAATTTTTCATTAGATGTCTAGGAATATCTATATTGCTTGATAGTACAAGCGCATCTAGTTTTTTTTCTTCAAATAATGTATCAAGTTTAGATCCTAATTCCAATATATTTGACTCAAACCCTTCCAACTTATATCCCTTACTTTCCAAAGCTGATCGTTCGATTAAAGTTTTTTCTATCTCATTTCCAAATAAAAATATTTTCTTTTTCTCTTTTGGCGCAATAAAAAACAGGTCTTTTATTAAGGTTTGCATTAAAAACATAGGTATATAAATTATAGCAGCTTCTTTTACATTTTTGAGTCCGACTTTTAATGTAAATACTGTAAATAGTATTAAATTTACCAAAAATCCCGTAATTATTATATTTATACTCCGTTTTGAAATTATACTAAATATATCAGTAAAATAATATGTAGCAAATGACATACAAGCCAAAAAGATTATACCTTTTGTGATAATTAATTCTGACGAATATAATAATATGATATATAATATAACATTAAAAAAAATATATATGAAAATGTTTTTATTTCTTTGAGTATATGTCATATCTATCTCCTTTTCAAAAAATAATCTACTTTAACTGTCTTTTTTATTTATAGGCAAACTCTGAATATATTTTTTCAGTCCACTCTCTATTTTATACACAGAATTCCATTTCAATAATTCTTTTGCTTTAGATACTTTCAAGTAAGAATGCTTTATATCACCATCTCTAGTTTCTCCTAAAGCATACTCAATTTTTTTTTCAAATATATCACAAAATATACTATACAAATCATTAATAGAAGTCGATTCCCCTGTTCCAATATTTATCACTTCATTTATACAATCTGCTTCTACAGCTCTTAAATTAGCTGCTGCTATATCCTTTACATATATAAAATCTCGAGTTTGTTCGCCATCACCATGTATAGCAAGTTTTTCACCATTTTGTATTTTATCTGAAAATATGGATATTACGCCAGCTTCTCCATTAGCATCTTGTCTTTCACCGTATACATTTGCATAACGAAATATTATATAATTTAGTCCGTATGTTTTGTTATACATTTTTATATACTCTTCTGCACTTTGCTTTGATAGTCCATAAAATGAAATCGGACTAGTTTTATGCTTTTCATCCAATGGTAAATATTCCGGTATCCCATATACTGCTGCGCTAGAAGCAAATATAAATTTTTTAATATCATATTTTCTGGACTTATCTAGTAAATTGATTGTACCGATTATATTTTGTCTTGCATCAAATTCACTATCTTTCATAGAATAGCTAACACTTACTTGAGCTGCCTTATGAATTATATAATCTATCTTTTCTTGTGAAAAAACTTGCTCTAAAGCATCATTATCACAGATGTCACATTTGATAAACTTTATATCTAAATTTTTAATATTTTCTAATTTCCCACTAGATAAATTATCAATAACTATTACATTATATTTTTTAGATTCTATTAATTTTTCTACTACATGCGAACCTATGAATCCAGCTCCTCCTGTTACTAATACATTTTCTTTCATTAGCATCCCCTCATATACTTAAAATATTAACTAAGATTATACACTAATTCTTGCTATTTTTCAAATTAAATTAAATTTTTTAACTCTTTACGGAAAA
>CAZDNU010000458.1:0-1838 GCA_964506865.1 uncultured Fusobacteriales bacterium
GAAGCCATCTCTGTATTGCAGTTTTTGTCCTTTCACTCCGCTTTGCCGAAATCAGAAAGAAAAAGTTGCAGCAGAATTAAAGAGAGTGCCGGTTGAAGACAGGTATGAGGGAATAAAATGTGAAGAGGCACTAGCTTGTTTGGCATAAAAAATCCTCCCCTTCGGAAAAGATATAACGGTTTTTGACAAATCATTGCTTAAAATCCGGAGGGGAAATCTTTTTTCGAAAGGAGTTCAAGATGTACAGCCCAAATATTTCTCCCGAGATAATAAGAAAATTATTTCGTCTTAAAGAAGAATTAGCCGGAGAAGGCATCAAAAAACCCATTACCGTTTTAGTCAGGGAAGCGATTGAGGAATACCTGAAAAAACGGGAAGAAACAGAAGCAGAAACCATCTCCAGGTAAATTAATTATGAGCCAATGTTTGAATCTTTCATTGGCTCTTTTTCTTTGTATAAAAGAAATTATTAAAGAGCTTTTTATAGGAGGTATAGATTGTAATTATTTAGAGTAAATTTTTGGTATTACTATTAATAAAATGGCATTTACTCCTTGAATTTGTTAAAATAATATTAGCTGTTATTAAAACTAGCTTTTAATGGTGTATTTGTTGATTCTATCTACATAGATCATAAAAAAAATTGAATAAAGAATTTTCTATGGGGTTACTTATGACCAAGGAACAAAAATTTTATAAAGCACTACAGGATGTATTCATCGGCGCTAAGATTGAAGGCGAAGGTGGTTTTGTTAATTTGATGAGAATAAAATCGAATTATTATCGCAAGATTGAGGATTTTCTCAAAAAAGACATTGAAGCGGCATTAAAAAGCCACCCTAAATTTAGAGATGAACTTTTTGACAAGCTCTATTCCTTCTTTAGCCGGTATTTTACGGAAAGTGGATCTATTTATTTCAATTCAACACCCTTTCATAACAATATTTACGAAAAGGTTTATACCGACGAAAAAGATGTTATCCTTTTTTGGAAAACGCAAATGCTTTATTATGTCAAAACCGACCGAATTTTCAGGAGTTTGCCGGTTGAGTTTGATGGATTCAAATTTTACTTTGATGCTTCAAAAATAGAGAGTAAGAAAGCTAATGAAAAACGCTCGCTTGTTTTTGAATTAAACAAAGTCCGCGAGGAAGGAATTATTGTTTTTGGCGTTCAATACTCCGAAAGAGGGACCAAGACAAAACAGGATGAAATGTTAAAAGCCGTAAAACGAAAAGGTACAGCAATTACCAAAGAACAACTGGAGCGCGCCTTTAGGATTTTTGAAAAACAAAGTGAAGTTGATTTCTTCATTAACAAAAATGCCAAAGCATTTTTACAAGAGCAGTTTAAGCTCTGGAGTTATCAATATTTTTGGGAAGGAGCCAAAGAGTGGAGCGCAGACAGGGTCAATCAACTGCAGATCCTCAAAGACATTGCCTTCAAAATTATTAATTTTATCTCGCAGTTTGAAGATGAGTTGGTAAAAATCTGGAATAAGCCAAAGTTTGTCAAGAACTCAAACTATGTGATAACACTGGATAGAATCGCAGACAGAAAGATAATTGAAAAAATCAAGAAACACAAAAATTATCCTCAGCAGATACAGGAATGGAATGAATTAGGTATAGACAAAGAAAATCCCAATGCGCCAATTGATACCAAGTATTTTAAAGATTTAGAGCTTGAAATTATAAATCAGTTTAACGATCTAGATAAGTCTTTAGATGGCTGGCTGATAAAGAGTGAAAATTATCAAGCATTAAACACGATCCTTCCAAAATTCAAAGAGAAGGTGCAGACAATCTACATTGACCCGCCGTTTAATCTGGAAAAAA
>CAZDNU010000459.1:0-17631 GCA_964506865.1 uncultured Fusobacteriales bacterium
AAAGGGTTATCAAAAATCTAGTAATTATTGGAGTCAAAATATTTTTCCTACAAAAACTTGACACTAACAGTCAATTTTTTTATTTTGATAAAGAGAAAATTTTGTGTTATACTGTACTTGGTGACAGGCACCATGGTGCCTGTCACCAAGTACAACAGAAAGGAGTTGGTAAAGAATGGAGATAGCAGCAGATAGTAATGTCCTATTGGCATTTTCTTTAACTTTGTTAGCTGGTTTAGCAACAGGTATTGGTAGTATTATGGCTTTTATGTCCAAAAGATTCAATCATAAGTTTTTAGCGGGATCGCTGGGTTTTTCTGCTGGAGTAATGATATATGTATCTATGATAGAGATATTTGCAAAAGCTAGAGAATCTTTAGCTGGAGTATATGGAGACAAAAAGGGATACTGGGTTACGGTTATAACCTTTTTTTGCGGTATAGCAATTATCGGTATAATAGACAAGCTGGTTCCAAACTTTGAAAATCCACATGAATTAAAAAATATAGAATGTAAAAGCAAGCAAGATGATGGACAAGGAAAAGAAGTAAATGAAAAAAAATTAATGAGAATGGGCTTATTTTCAGCATTAGCAATAGCCATACATAATTTTCCAGAAGGTTTGGCAACCTTTATAGCAGCTTTACAAGACCCGACTTTAGGGATAAGTATAACAATAGCAATAGCAATACATAATATTCCAGAAGGGATAGCGGTGTCGGTGCCAATATATTATGCTACAAAAAGTAGAAAAAAAGCATTTTGGTATTCCTTTGGTTCTGGATTTTCTGAACCAATAGGAGCTATTTTGGGATATTTTTTAATTAAAAGATTCTTCAACGAAGCAGCTTTTGGTATGATATTTGCAGCAGTGGCAGGTATAATGGTATATATATCTTTAGACGAATTATTACCTACTGCCGAAGAATATGGAGAACACCACATAGCTATATCGGGACTTATCGCAGGAATGTTTGTTATGGCAATAAGCCTAGTTTTATTTTCTTAATAGAAGATGAGCTCACCCATAGAAAAAAACTTTGACTTTCAAAATATTAGTCGACAAATTTACTTGACATTGATTGTATTATCTGATATAATAATATTGTAAAGTATAATGAAGGAGGGTGATTGCTATGCTTATGCCTGTAACAATGATAAAAGAAAATCAAAAAGCTATTATAAAAAAGATAGTAGGAGGCAGAAACTTAAAAAATCGTCTTTTGAATATAGGAATGACAGTAGGAGAAGAGATAGAGTTACGTAGAAATGACCATTGTAACTTGATATTAAAAGTAAAAAATTCAAGTTATGCATTGGGAATGGGAATGGCAGGAAAAATTTTAGTTGAATTAGTAAGCTAAAATTTTTTTAAAAATTACTTTGTAATTCAAACTTTTTTAAATTAAAAGGAGGGCACTATGAATTTATCAGAACTAAAACGAGGAGAAAGTGCAGAAATATTAAAAATTGGAAGAATAGGTGAGCTAAAATTAAGGCTTAGTACAATGGGAGTAAATTCAGGAGAGCTTATTAAATTAGAAAGAAATGCTCCTTTAGGTGATCCCCAAGAATATATTGTGAAGAATACTGCAGTAGCAATCCGCAAAGAAGACGCAAAATACATAGAAATTAAAAGAAAATAGGGAGGAAAGATCAATGTTGAAAATAGCATTTGCCGGCAATCCAAACGTAGGAAAGACAGCTTTGATAAATAAACTAGCAAAGTCTAGCCTAAAAGTTGGAAACTGGCCGGGAGTAACAGTAGAAAAAAAAGAGGCGGAGTTTGACTATAAAGGAGAAATGGTCCAATTAATAGATTTACCCGGAGTATATAGCTTGAGTCCGTATAGTTTAGAAGAGATAATCACTAGAGACTACATCTTGGATGAGGATCCTGATATTGTAATAAATGTAGTGGACTCTACAAATTTGGAGAGAAATTTATACCTGACTATGCTTTTGCAAGAACTGGGTAAACCTATGGTAGTGGCGTTAAATTTATATGATGAATTTGAAAAATTGGAATATAAGTTAAATATCCAAAAGTTTCAAGATTACTTAAATATAGATACAGTACCAACAAGTGCGACTACGGGGAAAGGTGTCTATCAACTCTTGGATAAGGCTATAGAGATAGCTAAAAAACATAAAGCACAGCACCATACGAAATATGAACTTCGATTTAATCAAGAACTGGAAAAAGAAGTAAAAAGCATTATATGCAAACTTGAGCGAGATGACAGATTACAAGATATAAAAAATAAATACAACTTAGATTATTGTGCAATCAAGTTAATAGAAGGAGATATTCATTTTATAGATACAATAAAAGAAAAATATAATGTTAATTTAGAAAAGTTTGCTAGCAAAAGCCAGAAAAAACTAGAGGATATGTTTGATGAAGAGCCGGAAATAGTATTGTCTGAAGGACGATATGCCGCTATAAAAGGGATAGTAGCAGATACATTAAAGACGTCACTAAAAAATAGATTGGATTTCACAGATAAAGTGGACAAAGTTTTGTTAAATAGATTTTTTGGACTAATATTGTTTGCTGTTATCATGCTAGGTGTTTTTACTATTACTTTTAACGGAAGCGCACCTTTTATTGACTGGGTAGATGGCTTTGTAAGTGACTACATAGGAAAATATGTAGGACTACTGGTACAAGGGACTCCGAGCTGGTTAAATGCATTGATTATGGATGGTATTATAGGTGGTGTAGGAGGAGTAGTTGTATTTGTACCTCTTATGATGTTTTTATACTTTTTCTTGGCGATACTGGAAGAAAGTGGTTATATGTCAAGAGTAGCATTTTTAATGGATAAGATGATGAGGAAAGTAGGCTTGAATGGTAAAGCTTTTGTACCGTTGATTCTTGGTTTTGGATGCTCAGTTCCGGCTATATATTCTACACGAATGTTGGAAAACGAAAAATCTAGAAGACTGACAGCAGTAATGGTACCTTTTATGTCATGTGGAGCTAGATTGCCTGTATATGCACTATTCACAGCAGCATTCTTTGGAAAAAACGCCGGATTAATAGTTTTGAGTCTTTATTTACTAGGAGTAATAGTAGCAATATTAGTTGGATTACTATTTAAGCAAATTTCTTACTTTAGAGCAGAAGAGAAAGCATTACTTATAGAATTACCACCTTATAGAATTCCTAGCTTTAAAATGATATGGAAATCTTCAATGAAAAAAACAGGTGAGTATATAAAAAAAGCGGCGACTGTAATAATGGGTGTATTATTATTGTTATGGGTACTGATATATTTCCCAAATCAAGGTGATGCCAAAACATCTATTTTGGCTAGAAGTTCACAAGTAATAAAACCTATAATGGCTCCAGTAGGATTTGCTGATAGATGGGAAACGGTGGCGGCAATACCACCAAGTATAGCAGCAAAAGAAGTAGTGGTAGGGTTTATGGGACAAGTACTAAAAGCAGAAAAAACAGAGGCTGAAAAAGAAATAGAGCAAGAAGTAAATTTTTTAGGAGATACAGGAGAACAACTGAAAGGATTTGTGCTAGCAGGAAAAGACTCTATTTTGGCTATGTTTAGCTTTAATATAAGCTCTTTGTTTGTTCCACCAGATGCACAAGAGATAGAGGAAGAAGAAACAGGCTTGATAAGTGTGACTTCACAGCTATGGGAAAATGACGAAAAAGCTCCCCTAAAAGCATACTCGTTTATGGTATTTATACTTTTGGTGATACCGTGTGTAGTAACATTGGCAGCAGTAAAACAAGAGCTAGGAACAAAGATGATGTGGATAGTAGTAGCAGTAATGATAGCAGTACCATATATAGTATCTACAATAGTATACCAATTTGGAAGTTTATTATTATACTAATGTATGGGGTTTGGAGGGATAAAAATGGTTAAGACAATAATACTAATAAGTATTATAGCTTTAATAGGGTTTTATTCGTTGCGTTCTTTGTATAGGCATTTTTTTAAGCCAGGTGAATATAGTGGATGTAGTTGTGGGACTTGCCCTATATCAGAGAAATGCAGCAATAAAGAACTAGAGAAAAAAACAGAAGATGAAATCAAAAAAGTGTAATATATATTGATATTTTATAAAAAACGTAGTACTTTTTTCAAAAACTTTACAAAAAAGTTGAAATGTGATATAATAATTGTATAATAAAGTTAAACTTGGGTTCATTTTTTGGGGTTTCCTCCCCTACGGAACCTTAGTGACGACCGAATACCGAGTGCGTAGCTCTCTTATGCACAGCAATTCTTCGAGCTAAACTTTGCTAAACGCAAAGCTAAGTCTCAGTTTTCCCCAAACTTATACTTTGATCTTTTCAAGTTTTGAGGTGGGGATCTTATCTAACTAAATGTTCGAAAGTAGTGAGTTAGATTTGAGTAGAGTTTGTTCACCTAGAGAGATTGCACGAGGGTAAAATAATAGATAGAGGCCGCAAAAATCAAAATTAGCAATGTTTTAGGTTGAGACATCCTTATAAAACAATGTGAAAGGGTTTTTTGCCGAAACAAAAATTTTGTCTCAAATTTTTGTTGGGGTTATAAAAAATATTTATAACACTGTCATCAGATTTGGTGGAGAGCTATCAACGACTTTTGATTAATGATATTTTAATTATAAAAGGTTGAGAGTATTCTTTCAACCTTTTTTTATTGTAAAGTATAAAAAAATAATATAAAGGAGTGGAAAACTAATGGCAGTATTTCATGGAACAATGAAAGTAAACCAAAAAGACCATCTGGAAATAGGTGGGGTAGATGTAGTAGATATAGCTCTACAAAGTGAATATCCGGTCTACATAATGGATGAAGATTTATTAAGACAAAATATGAGAGAATATAAACAGGCTTTTGATGAATTTTATCCAAATAATGAAGTTCACTATGCGTCGAAAGCATTGATGACTACAGCTATGTGTAAAATAGCAGAAAGTGAAGGACTAGGTCTTGATGTAGTATCAGGAGGAGAGTTATTTACAGCTAGAAAAGTAGATTTTCCTATGGATAAAGTAGTTATGCATGGTAACAACAAATCAGAGCTTGAAGTAAAAATGGGAATTGAAAGCGGAGTTACTATAGTAATAGACAACTTTTATGAAATAGAGTTATTGGACAAAATAACAAAAGAGTTGGGAAAAAAAGTAGATGTATTGCTTAGAATAAAACCAGGTGTACATGCAGATACGCATCACTATATAACTACAGGTCATGAGGATTCAAAGTTTGGATTTATCATCAAAGAAGATACCGCTAAAAAGGCAGTAAAAAAAGTAATGGAGAAAGAGAATATAATATTTAAAGGTATCCATATGCATATAGGTTCTCAAGTATTTGATGTAAAAGGATATGAGAAATCAATAGAGATAATGGCTGACTTTATAAAAGAACTTTCGGATGAAGGAATAAAAGTAGTTGACTTTGACCTTGGTGGAGGATTGGGCGTAGTATACGTAGAAGGAGATGATCCTATGCCAATACGAAAGTTTATAAAAACATTAGTAGAAAAAGTAAAAAAAGAATTTAACGAAAGAGATTTGGATTTGCCAAAACTTAGAGTAGAACCAGGCAGATCAATAGCTGGGGAAGCTGGAACTACAGTATATAAAATTGGTTCGCTAACAGAAGTACCAGGAGTAAGAAAATATATAGCAGTAAATGGTGGTATAGGAGATAATATAAGACCAGCATTGTATGGATCAAAATATGAAGCAGTTCTTGCTAATAAAATGAGTAAAGACTCAAATGAAGTAGTAACAATTGCCGGGAAATGTTGTGAAAGTGGGGATATCTTGCTAAAAGATGTAGAATTGGCAAATCCTACAACAGGAGATGTACTTGCAGTCTTTACAACTGGTGCATATAGCTATACTATGGCAAGTAATTACAATAGATTACCTGTACCAGGGATATTACTGGTAAAAGACGGACAAGCTGACTGGATCGTAAAACCACAAGATTATGAAGATATCTTGAGAAATGATGTAATTCCAGAAAGATTAAAATAAATTAGCGTGAAAATTATTTTGAATTAAAATAGGAGGTAGATTAAATGTTTTTTAAAGGAGCTTATGTTGCATTGGTAACACCTTTTAAAAAAGACGGCACAATTGATGAGGCAAAAGTAAGAGAATTGGTAAATTATCATATAGAAAATGGTATGGCAGGGATAGTTCCGTGTGGTACAACGGGAGAATCACCAACATTGTCTCATGAAGAACACAAAAAAATGATAGAAATTGTAGTAGATGAAGTAAAAGGAAGAGTACAAGTAATAGCAGGCGCAGGTTCAAATTCTACTCAAGAAGCTATAGAGTTGACAGCACATGCTAAAGAGATAGGAGCAGATGCTGTACTAAGTATCGCACCTTACTACAACAAACCAGGACAAAATGGATTGTACGAACACTTTGCTGCAATAGCTAAGGCAGTAGATATACCAATAATGTTATATAATGTGCCTGGCAGAACGGCTGTAAACATGACTCCGGAAACAATAGCAAAATTATCAAAACTTGACAATATCAAAGGTGTAAAAGAGGCATCTGGAGATATAGAACAAGTATGTGAAATAGTGGATCTTTGCGGAGACAATATAGATGTAATATCTGGTGATGATGCATTGTTGTTGCCGATGTTAGCTGTAGGAGCCAAAGGCGTAGTATCAGTTACGGCAAACTTTATGGCAAAAGATGTAAGTGATTTAATAAAGCATTTTGAAAATAATGAAATATCAAAAGCTCAAGAAATCCATAAAAAAATGTTTAGGTTGCATCAAAGTATGTTTATTGAGACAAATCCTGTACCGGTAAAAGCAGTTATGGGATTATTAGGAAAAATAAATGATAGTGTAAGACTTCCATTAGTAAAATTATCTCCTGAAAATCAAGAGACAATAAAAAAACTTTTGAAAAATCTTGAAATATTATAATAATATATGCTAAAATAATAAAGAGAAACTTAGATTCGATGTAAGCGTTCGAAAAACTTGCATTAGGATAAGTGGCGACTTTATTATCAGGAGGGAAAATAAAATATGAAATCAGAGGCTAAGGAAGATAAGTATTTAATTGGGGAATTAGATGGAAAAGTATTTATAAAATTTGTAGGGAATTCTACTATGAAAAATAGTAAAACTCTTGAAGAAGTGTTTGATAAAATATTTTCCGGTGAAAAAAAAGAGATGATTTTTGATTTTGATGAATGTAACTATATGGATAGTACAATGTTGGGACTGATAGCGAAAACAGCATTAAAAATGAAAAAGAAATGGAATAGTACTGTTTATGGAGTAAACTTATCAAATGCAGTAAATGCAAGCTTAAAATCTACTGGTGTAGATAAATTAATGCATATACTTGAAAATAGTGAAACATCTCAAAAAGCAAAAGAAGTAAAAGCCAATCAATTGGAGAGTAAAGACTTTGATTCGAAAGAAGAAAAAACAAAACATATTTTAGACGCACATAAGACCTTGATGGGACTTAGTGAAGAAAATGAAAAAGTCTTTCAAAATGTAGTTAATTTACTCGAAAAAGAGTTAAATAAATAGTGGTTTAAATTAATAGAAAGAGGTGTATTATGGAAAGTTTTGTACAACAACTTTTTGCAAATAGAATAGGTGGAAGTAACTTTGGTAAACAGACAGTGATATATAAATTTGAAAAAATAAAAAGAGCTAAAAGAGCAGCTATTGCAGCTAACCCAGGAAAAGAATTGATAGATATGGGTGTAGGAGAGCCAGATTGGATGGCAGAACCTGAAGTAATAGAAGTACTTCATGCAGAAGCTAAAAAATGGGAAAATAGAGGATATACTGATAATGGAATACAAGAATTTAAAGATGCTGCCGCGAAATATATGGAAAAAGTATTTGGAGCAAAGGAATTGAATCCAGAAAAAGAGATCAATCACGGGATAGGAAGTAAACCTATACTTGCTTTATTGCCACTAGCTTTTATAAACCCAGGAGATATATCAATAATGACTACACCGGGATATGGTGTAATGGGAACAACGACAACAGCATTAGGTGGAGAAGTAGTAAAGCTTCCGCTATTAGAAGAAAATGGATTTTTACCTGATTTAGATAGTCTAACGGATGAACAAAAAAAGAAAGCAAAGTTACTATATATAAACTATCCAAACAATCCTACAGGAGCTGTGGCAAATGAAGATTTTTATAAAAAAGTAATCAAATTTGCTAAGGAAAATGATATAATAGTAGTATCAGATGAGGCATATGCCGCACTGACATTTGATGATGTAAAGCCGTTGTCATTTCTAAGTGTAGAAGGCGCTAAAGAAGTAGGAGTAGCAATACAGTCACTATCAAAAGCGTATAATATGACTGGCTGGAGAATAGCGTTTATTGCTGGTAATGAACTAGTGGTAAAAGGTTTTGCTACAGTAAAAGATAATAATGACTCAGGACAGTTTGCAGCTATACAAAAAGCAGGAGTGTATTGCTTGGAGCATCCTGAAATCACAGAAAAAACATCTGCAAAATATTCTAGAAGACATGATCTTTTGGTAGATGCGTTAAGTAGTGCTGGATTTAAAATAAAAAAACCAGGTGGGACTTTTTATCTGTATGTAAAAGCTCCAAAAGCTACAAAAAGTGGAGAAACATTTGCAAATGCAGAAGAGTTTTCGCAATATATGATAAAAGAAAAACTGATATCAACTGTACCATGGGATGATGCAGGAAACTATGTTAGATTTTCTGTGACATTTGTAGCAAAAGATGAAGAAGACGAAAAAAGAGTAATTACAGAAATCAAGAAAAGACTTGGTGAAGGCGAATTTATATTCGACTAAAGTAAAAATAAAAATAATATTTCTAAGGACGAACATTTTGGTTCGTCCTTTTTTTAGTAAATTGGGGTTGTATTATTAGTAAAAGAGAAAATGTTGACAGAGTCATATAAAAACGATAATATAAATAGGTATTTGTAGTTGGAAAATTATAAAAATGAAGTATCTAAAAAATAAAAAAAGGGAAAGAGGAAATAAAAATAATATAAAAAAGGACTGGCTTTGTATAAATGAGCCAGTCCTTTAGGGGTTAGTCTGAAAATATTCAAACTAAAAGATAAAAAGGTAAGGTATTTTGTTTTGTTAAAACAAAACGATGAAAGGGGAAACATAAAGAGGTCTTATGTCCACAAAGTCATTATACTATGCTAATATTAAAATAAGGTTATAGTAAGATTAAAAAAAATTAATTTGATGAAAAAATCCTACTTGACAAAAGGAAAAACTTATGGTAATATTACTAGCGATCAAGAATTGATCAAAGTCCGATCAAGGACTAAACATAAAAAATGCGAATTTTGTTTTGATACATTCTAATTGTTGGTGTAATTATTTTTAGGGTTTTAATTTCATATTTTTTAAAATTGAATAACTTAGGAGACTAAAAAGTCCAAAAGGTATATAAAAATTTATACCTTATGTGGACTTTTTTTTGTTTTTTTTAAAGAGAAGAAATCAGAAGGAGGAGGAAAAGGAATGACGAAAAGGGTGTTGGGTGTATTAGTTTTTATTCTTATATTTTCATTTTTAGGGTGTATAAGTGAAAAGAGCAAAGAGATGAAAACTAGTGATGAAAAAAATGTAGTAATTTCTTTGGAAGTTGGTTCAGATCAACAACGAGTAAATTATACTATATTAGGGGATCTAAGAGGAGAATATGAACGAAGTGGGGTACAAAGTTTTACAGTATTGGATGGAAAATTTTATTTATTGAATGGAGCTTCAAACAGTATCAAGGTAGTTGGAGAAAACGGGATAGAAGAAAGCATAGAATACGATTCTTCATATTCGCCATTTGATATTGAGATGCTAGATAAGTCTACAGCGATGCTTTTGTTTGAGAGTGGAGAGTACGCAAAGATAAGTCTAGATGCAAGTAAAAGAGGGAAAAGAGATATAACAAAAATGGGATCTAGTCAAGATGAGGATATTTCATTAGGTATAATAAAAAAGAATGGGGAAATATTAGTAAAACAAAAAGGGGAAGAAGTAGTTGATCTTATAGGCAATAAGCGGCGACGATTTTCTAGAAATGATTTTATAAAGCTATCAGAAGAAAAAGATGAAGAAAAAACGCTAATAGGTTTTGATGACAATGGCAATATATACATATTATCTACAAAACTTATATATAACGAAACCGGAAATTTGGATATAGAAGAGGTAGTATATAAAACTACTAAAGAGGGAGAAGTATTGGGAGTAGCTAAAGTGTATGACAACAAAAATTTCATAAGTCCAAAGAAAAAGTTATATGTAAGTGAAGAAGGCAAACTTTATCAATTATGTACATATGAAAATACGCTAGAAATACTAGAGCTTGAATTTAAAGAAGAGATAGTGTCAGAATATCAGCAAAAAAAACAAAATTTGAAGAAAAAAGAGCAAGAGATAAATCAATTAATACAGAAAAGATATAATTCAAATGGGCAAAAACTTACTAGATCAAAAATGAATGAAAAAGCAAATGAGATTGTAAATTTAAGATGGAATTTCAACTCGTATAATAATAGAACGAAAAGCTCTAATGTGTATTTACCAAGACATTTGAGAAGTGTATCAGGAACTCGTACAATGACAGGAATACCATATTGTTGGGGTGGATCAGATACGACTTCATCATTTGTCAGTAGAATAAATGCTAGTTATACAGCAGGAAATGTAAGATGCAGAGAAGGATACAAGGGAGGAACAACTGGAGTAGACTGTTCAGGATTTGTCTCAAAAGTATGGGGTACAAAGTATAAGTTGGGGACTTCTATGATAATAGACAATGGATGGATTCGACGGATTTCGTATAGTCAAATGAAGCCGATGGATATACTTGTAAAAAGAGGGCATGTGATGTTTTTTCTTGAAACTTATAGCGAAGGAGTAATAACACTTGAGGCAACTACAGGTGGAACAGAGCAAAGAGCGAAAAGATACAAAAGAAAGTGGGATTATTTGAGAAATGAAGGATATATTGCTGGAAGATATGTAAATACAATTGAAGGAGAAGACAAGGTAAACTTGCAAGCAATAGGCGGAAAAGGTTTAGAATATAATGAAGCTAATGGCACATATGACATGAAAGTATTTGTAAAGAATGAAACATCAGGTAATAGTGGAGAATTTTCGGTGACATTATGGATAAATGGCGAAGTATATAGAAAAGATAATATAAGTATAAATGGTCAAAAGACAATAGAAGTGAGTATCGGGACAAATATAACAGAGCCAAAAGAGTATTCATATAGTTATCTAGTCGACAGTAGAGCACAAGTAAACGAAACGGATGAAAGTGATGTAGATAATAAATATTCGGGAAAAGTCAAAGCAATGGGGCAATATAATTTACGAGCTACAGGTGATGTAAAAGCAGAAAAGACTGGGAATGGGACATATGATATATATGTGGGAGTATCCAATGAGTATTTAGAGTCTATCGTTGGCTATAGTGTAACGCTATGGATAAACGGCGGAGTATATAGAGTTGACAATCAAAGTATCGCAGGTGGAAGCGAAACATATCATAAGTTAGCAAGTAATATATCGAAAGCGGATATATATGATTATGCGTATCTTGTGGACAGTAGAGCCCAAGTAAAAGAGACAAATGAAAGCGACCGAGATAATAAACGAAGTGGGCAACTAAAAATAGGAGAAAATATACCAGAACCAGAGTATAAACTAAGTTTAGAAGGTGTATATGAAGTGACACCAAATGAATATGTAGAGTATCGAGGTGAATTGGGCGCAGGTATATCAAAGGTAGCAGGGTACATAGATGGCGTACAGCTAAGAAGTTTGATAACAAATATAGAAGGCAATACTTACAGTATAAAGTTTGCACTAAATAAGCGACTAGGAGAACTACGAGAATTGAAAGTAGTAGCCGAGGGAAAAGACGGTAAAAGCTATACAGCGACGAAGGAGATACAGATGTTGGGAAGCGAATTGGAAGTATCGTACGCTAAAGAAGTAAAACTGGGCGAGATATTAAACTTTGGTGGAGAAGCCACAGGAATAAGTGAAGTAGAGATAAAAGTAGATATATATAGGATAAGTCCTGTAGAGAAGATAAAAGTAGTAGATGGAAAATTTTCATATAATTATAGATTTAGTGGAAGAGGAGAAGATAGAAAAGTATATATAAACGGATATAATTCAGCAGGAAAATTGGTGAAAACAATAGAGGATACAATTACCGTAAGGTAATGAATTTACCAGCACCTATCTTTAATTATAGATGAAGTTGACGAGAAGTTTTGAGGAAAGAATGAAAAATTATTTTTATGACCTTAAAACGAAACTTTGAGTCAGCCTCGATGATTTCCCCTATGTGGAGAGGCTAAGTTGAAGCTTAATAAGTATCATTTGCATACAAATCTTTTAAAGATTTCCCCATCAAAATGCAAATTTGATATAAGCTTTTGACTTAGTCTCTCTCTTATTTTTTTGGTGACAGGCACCAAAATAACAAAAAGTGGATAAAATTGTGGATACTATGAGGAAAAACATAGTGTTGATGTGTAAAAAGGTGACAGGCACCTAAATTTGGAAAAAATTGCTTATAATCAATTGAAATAAAAAAATATGTGTGATATAATATGTTTAACAGTAAAAAAAATGGAGGTTTTTATGGAAACAATAGCATTGATATTGGCTGCCGGAAAAGGCACTCGAATGATATCTGAAAAATCAAAAGTGATGCATAAAGTAAATGGTGTTCCAATGATTAAAAAAATTGATACTATACTAAAAGAAGCAAAAGTAAATCAAAACATATACATACTGGGATATCAAAAAGAGAAGATATTGGATAAATATCCTAATTTTGAATATGTAGAACAAAAGGACCAGCTTGGGACCGGACATGCTGTAATGCAGGCTGAAAATATTTTAAAAGACTTTAGCGGAATTGTACTGATATTGTGCGGAGATACGCCACTATTGACTTCAGATACAATCGATAAAATGATACAAGATCATAAAATTCAAGGATCAAGCGGAACGATACTTACTGCCAAATTTGATAATCCATATGCATATGGGCGTATAGTAAAAGATGAAAATGGCAATGTAATGGAGATTGTAGAAGAAAAAGATGCTAGCGAGACTATAAAGCAAATAAAAGAGATAAATACAGGAGTATATTGTTTTAATTCTAAAGATTTGCAGGAAGCCTTAAAGAAAATAAATAACAAAAATTCTAAAGGGGAATACTATCTGACTGATGTAATAAAAATAATGAAGAATGAAAATAAAAAAGTTAAAACAGTAATACTGGAAGATAATGATGAGGTTATGGGCATAAACAATAAAGTAGACTTGGCTAATGCTGAAAAAATCCTGAGAGACAGAAAAAACAAAGAGTTGATGGAACAGGGCGTTATTATGATAGATCCAAATACTACATATATAGAAAACGAAGTGCAGATAGGGATAGATACTGTGGTATATCCCAATGTTGTGATAAGTGGAGATACCAGTGTAGGCAAAAACTGCATAATAAGCAGTGGTACAAGAATAGAAAACAGCACTATAGGCAATAATGTAAAAATAGACTTGTCTGTAATAGAAGAGGCAGAGATAGATGAAGGAGCAACAATAGGACCTTTTGCGCATTTACGTCCAAAATCTAAGCTCGAAAAAAATGTCCATGTGGGTAATTTTGTAGAAACGAAGAAAGCAACCTTGAAAGAGGGAGGAAAAGCAGGGCACCTAACTTATATAGGTGATGCTGAGATAGGAGAGGCGACTAATATAGGTGCTGGGACAATTACTTGCAATTATGATGGGAAAAATAAATTTCAAACTAAGATAGGAAAAAATGTCTTTGTGGGCAGTAATACAAAATTTGTAGCACCTGTTGTGATAAATGATAATGTATATATTGGAGCAGGCTCTACCATAACAAAAGATGTAAAAGAAAACTCACTTGCAATTGCACGTGCAAGGCAAAAAGAAATAGAGAATTGGGCGAATAGAAAGAAAAAATAGCTAATAACAAAATTATAATAAATTTTAAGGAGGATGTAGATTTGAAAATCTTTTCTGGGACGTCAAATAAAAGTTTGGCACAAAAAATAGCATATAAGTTGGGTATGCCGTTAGGAAATTCTGAGATTGTAAGATTTAAAGACGGAGAAGTTTATGCAAGGATAGATGAAACAGTACGAGGGGAAACAGTCTTTGTAGTGCAGTCGACTTCTAATCCTGTAAATGAAAACTTAATGGAGTTGCTAATATTTATAGATGCGCTGAAAAGAGCATCGGCAAAAGCAATAGTAGCAGTCATACCATATTATGGTTATGCAAGACAAGATCGAAAAGCTAAACCAAGAGAACCAATCACATCAAAATTGGTAGCAAACTTACTAACATCAGCAGGGGCTACAAGAGTGATGATGATGGATCTACACGCAAGACAGATACAAGGATTTTTTGATATAACGGCAGACCATATGGAGGCAATGCCACTACTAGCAAAATACTTTATGGAAAAAGATATGTGCGGTGATAAGGTAGTTGTGGTTTCGCCTGATGTCGGAGGGGTAAAAAGAGCTAGAAAACTTGCGGAATGGTTAAATACAGGTATAGCGATTATAGATAAAAGACGTCCTAAACCAAATGTAGCTGAAGTTATGAATATAATAGGAGATATAGAGGGCAAGATAGCCATATTTGTAGATGATATGATAGATACCGGTGGTACTATTACAAATGGAGCAAAGGCAATAATGGAAAGAGGAGCTAAAGCAACATATGCTTGTTGTACACATGCGGTGTTTTCGGGGCCTGCTATTGAGAGATTAAAGGATTCTCCGCTAAAAGAAGTAATAATAACGGATACAATTGAATTACCAGAAGATAAAAAAATAGATAAAATAAAAATACTGTCAGTAGATAGACTTTTGTCAGAGGCTATAAGAAGAGTATATAACAATGAGTCGTTAAGTCAATTGTTTGAAAAAAATTAGGGAGTTTTAGGATGTCGGAATTAAGAAAAGATCCTGTCAGTAAGAGATGGGTTATATTTTCACCGGAGCGAGAACATAGACCAAATGATTACAAAATAAAAGATGCGGAATGTACGGAGCACATAGCCGAAGATATAAGTAATTGTCCGTTTTGTGAGGGCAAAGAAAAGATATCAGGAGATGAGATACTAGCTTATGAAAAAGTACCTGGACGAGAACCAAATAGTCCAGGTTGGTGGATACGGGTACTTGAAAATAAATATCCTGCACTAAAAGAGGAGCAAAGACTCGGAAAAAAAGGAATCGGGATATATGATAAAATGAATGGAGTAGGAAGGCATGAGATAATAGTGGAAACTCCAAAACATTTTAAATGTTTATCAGAATTGCAGTACAAAGAGATAGAGAAGGTAATATGGGGATATCGTGATAGGTGCCTTGAAATAGCCGAAGATAAGAGAATGAAACATATACTTATATTCAAAAATTTTGGTAAAGAAGCTGGAGCTTCGCTAGAGCATTCTCATTCACAATTGATAGCTACTCCTGTAATACCAAAAAAAGTAGAAACGGAATTGATTGGTGCAAAAGAGTATTATAATTTTAGAGATAGGTGTGTATTTTGTGATATAGTAAGTCAAGAGCTTGCCGATGAAAGACGTATTATCGAAGAAAATGATAGTTTTTTATCATTTATATATTTTGCAGGAAGATTTCCTTATGAAACATGGATATTGCCAAAAGAGCATGAAGCAAGCTTTCAAAATATAAATAAAAAGCAGATAAAAGATTTGGCGAAGATACTAAAAAATACATTATACAGAATAAAAATGGTTCTAGGAAATCCACATTATAACTTTGTAATACATAGCTTGCCTTTGCGAGAAGATTCGGATCACTATTATCATTGGCATATAGAAATAATGCCAAAATTGACTAAAGTTGCAGGATTTGAATGGGGGACGGGATTTTATATAAATCCAGCATTGCCAGAACGAGCAGCGAAAAAATTACGTGAATATAAAATAGAAGAGCATATAAAAAAATAATATTATACGATATAAGCGAGCAAGTAAAACTGCTCGTTTATATTTTATTAAAATATTAGCAGGAAAAAATAGGAAATGTTGTATAATATAAGTAAAGTAAGTGAAAAAAGAAATATAGAGTTCAGGAGGAAAAAATGAAAAAAGGATTGTTAAAAGTAAAGGAAAAATTAGAGGAATTGCACGAGGTATCTTATAGGGTGGAAGGGAATATAATAACTGTATTTCCAAAAAATAATTATGGATTTGAAGTATCATTTGTAGCTTTGGAAAATAAATACTATGTGTATTATAATTCATGGCACCAAGAATTTAGAAATGAAGAAGATGCAATAAGTTGCTTTGCATTTGGACTTACAAATAGATGTAGACTAAAAATAAATTCACGTGGAAAACGAGACTATAAATGGGTACTGGAATATGAAGACAGAGGAGAATGGAAAGAATATAGTAAAACTATGGGATTTGATATACAATTCTGGAAAAAAACTGATGTAAGATATTTGACAAATAATATACTAAGAAGCTTAAATGATTTTACCTATAATTAGTAAAAATACTAGATATTAGAACGAAAGGAGAAATATAATATGGCTCAACTAGATCGTCTTTTCAAAAAAATGTTAGAGAATAACGCTTCTGATATTCATTTAAATTCTAATTCAGTACCTATGTGGAGATTGCATGGAGATATAGTTCCCATAGAAGGAGAAGAAAAAAATAATTCAGAAGAGGTTATGCTGTTATTAGAAGAGATCATACCTATCAAAAATTTTAATGAATTTAAAGATAAAAATGACACGGATTTTGCTTATGAACTAGAAGGATGTGGAAGATTTCGAGCTAATATATTTATGGATAGGAATGGACCAGGAGCAGTATTTCGATTGATACCAAGTGATATATTGACTGTAGAAGGCTTGGGAATACCAAAGTCTATACTAGAATTGTGCCACTTATCTAAAGGATTGGTACTAGTAACAGGACCCACAGGAAGTGGGAAAAGTACTACCTTAGCAGCTATGATAGACTACATAAACAGAAATAGAACGGAGCACATAATAACAATAGAAGACCCGATAGAATTTGTACATGAAAACAAAGGCTGTCTTATCAATCAAAGAGAAATAGGGACACATACAAGGGGATTTAAGTCAGCGCTTCGAGCAGCACTTCGAGAAGATCCAGATATAGTATTGGTGGGTGAGATGCGTGACTTGGAGACTGTAGAGATAGCTATAGAAACAGCAGAGACAGGACACCTTGTATTTGGGACTTTGCATACATCTACAGCAGCTAGCACAGTAGAGCGTATAATTCAGCAGTTTCCAAGTGAAAAACAGGCACAAATACGACAAATGTTATCAAGTTCATTAAAAGGAGTAATAGCACAAAACTTACTGAAGACTGCTGATGGCAATGGACGGGTAGCTGCAATGGAAATTTTGATCGGAAATTCGGCTGTATCAGCTCAGATAAGAGATGGTAAAACTCACCAAATAGAATCTATAATGCAGATAGGTGGGGCACAAGGGATGGTACTTTTAAATGATGCATTAATGAAGCTTGTAAATGCAA
>CAZDNU010000460.1:0-8111 GCA_964506865.1 uncultured Fusobacteriales bacterium
TTGTTGCAATTAAATTTGCAATTTTTGAGCTTCTCTAGTATATTTAGATAGTGCTTCCCATCTAGATGCCCCCAGCATTATAGAATAAATATATGTATTTTCATTTGATCTTATTAAATTGAAAAAACTAGATAGTGTTATTATATTACTTTTCAATGAGTTTCCGAGCAACATTCCTCCAATTGTTATCATATATTTTGCTTCAAAAATATTACTAATATCTATTACAAATTTATTAAAAAACATAAGTATTAGAAAATTTGTAAATAAAATCGAAGCAAAAATAGGAATAAAAAACATTTTGGTAGAAATTTTTGTTGTTCTTGTAACAGAAAATGCAGCTACTGCTATCATAAATATAAAATAAACTATATTTAAAACCGCATTATTTAGTTCAAAAATATAGTGTAAGTATATACCTACAATCAATAATTGTAATATCATTCTAAATATGCTTATTAAAAGCTTATCTACCACTTTTAATCTTAGTCTAATCATTATAAAAATAATAGGAATGTATAGTATTAAAAAATACAAAAATGATAAATTTGTAATATCTTTTGTTCCCATTTATCACCATCTCAACTTTCTTAAGTTTCTAACACTATTCCAATGTCTGTCATGTGACACAACCAGTACCGTTTTGTTAATTTTTTCAATAAAATTTATTACTTTTAATTTCAATTCTTCATCCAAACCAGATGTAATCTCGTCCAATAATAATATATCTCTTTCTAAACTTATCGCAATTATAAAACTAAGTCTTTGTCTTTCCCCACCAGATAAATCTTTAATATTTTTTTTGAGTATATTCTCTTTCAGTTCAAATTCATTTAAATACTTTATCAATTTATCTCTATCAAAATTTCTCTCTTTATTATTTGAATATGATTGTATTTCATCTAGGTACTCTGATACTATTTTAGCTGGTAGATCTACTCCTTGACTTATATAACTTATGTTTTTTCTAAATTCTCTTATATTTGTACTATTAATTTCTTTATTATTATAAAACATTTTACCCTTTGAAGGTTGCACAAATCCGCATATCATTTTTAAAAAAGATGACTTTCCTGTACCGGATTTTCCGTCTAAATAAATTTTATCATTTTTTTTATTTCATAATTAAAGTTAGACAGTAAACTTTTGTTTGCAAACTTTATCTCAATATTTTCAAATCTTAACATTTTTCACCTACTTGTCATTAATATTTAAATCTAACTTGTATATTTTACTTTTAAAATTATCATTTTCTATATACACACTGTACTTTCCTGGTTTTAAGGTGTTTTTCACCATTATAAGACGTTTATTTATAGCTACCACATCTAAATTGTTGCTTCTACCATCGTTATCAAGCGCAACCACTTTTGAAATATCTTTTTTAAAATTTAATCCTCTTATAAATAAATTTTCACTTTCTTTTGATGCTTTTTTTATAAACTTAATAATTGGTTCTTCATTCTCTTTAGAGATTATATTCAATTCATACTCATTACTTATATTATTTTTAGAATTTACTGTTATATAATATTTCCCTGCTTTAAGATTATTTTCCAAGATAATATATTTATCTGCCATTTGCTTTACTTCAAACTCAAAATTTTCTCCTCTTTTATTTATTGCGCTTACGTATATATCATCTGATTTAAAGTTAGATCCTTTTATATATATATTGCTTTTTTCTTTTATTGGATTACTAATATAACTAATTATAGGCAAATCATATTCAGATTCAAGTTTTATTACTTTTAATGAATTTATTTTTTTATAAAATCCATTTGGCAGACTAAATGATTTATTTTTAATTAAGAATTTTCTTCCAGCAAAGTTTTCTTTTTGAAAGACAATTACTGCATATCCATTTTTTACTTTCAATGACGCAACATCTTTTTCTTCAATTCCCATATTTTTCATATCAATTCTATTATACTGTCCTTTTATCAAATGATACTCTCTTCCCATAAAATTTGATTCACTAAAAATACTACATACATTTTTTTCACGTTTTATAGCTTTTACCCCTTTCGAGGATAAATCAAAAAAGTTTTTTTCACTTATTTCTTGGTTGCTTTTAAGTTGTTCTACTCCAACTATTATCGCCAAGATCAATATAACTACAATATTTACTTTAGTCATAACTTTTATCTCCCATCTAGCTTTTCCATCCTATTAATCACTCTTTTATATATTCACCAAAAAATATACTCTACTATATTATAACAAATTTCTTTCAAAATTTAAACACCTTTTTTCCAAACTTTTCAAGTTCTTGTATTCTTCCCGTATGTATTTTTAAAGATTTGTTTTCTTTCCATACAACAAAAAGTGCCCCGGGGGCACTTTTTGTTAATTTTCCAAAGTAAAACTCAGTTTTTCTAAGCATTCTATATTTTTAGATGTATTTTGAATTAATATATAGACACTGTCAGTTAAAAGAATATTATCAGAAATAAAATTTTTGTCTAAATCAATTATTAGTTTTCCATTGCTAAAATTATCTGAACTTAAATTTAATTTCCCTGTACTATCAGTATCATTTATTATCAAAGGATTAATCTCTGATCCACTAGTAATATTATATTCATCATAAGATTTTATATAACTTGTAGCGCCTTTACTACTGGTAGAATTATTCCCGTCAATAACATAGACTTCTATACTATCGATATCTGTATAGATATTATTTCCTAGTTGATCTTTTGCAAGTAAATCTATTTCTAAATTTTTAATTTGAAAACTCAGAAGGTTATTATTGTTATACCCTATAAATTCACGTCTATTTACAGTACTTTTTAAGTCACTAATAACAGGATTTGTTAGATATACTCGTAAAAACTCACTGGAAAAGTTTCTGTATTCTACAAAAAAATCTATATACTTTTGTGGCATATATTCTTCAAAAACTTTATAATAATTTATGTCATAAATTTTATATTGATTATTTTCTGCATAATAAAGTTGTAATTCTTGCCCTACATTTATACCGTCTAACTTTGTTCCCGTTATTTTCAATGACTCATTTGCATCATAGCTTGCAATTTCTTCTAAATTCTCTTTATAAAATTCAACATTAAAATATATTTTATCTTTCCTGTTTCTTAAGCAATTTAATCCAAAGTTTTCTACATTATCATCTATTAAATCCTGATAAATTAAAAAATTGTTTTTCTCAACGACTAAATTTTCAAATTCTATGTTATCGCTCCCTACCTCTTCAGCATTTTTATCTAATAAATCAGCATATGACTGTGCATTAAAATTTATATCTGTATTTTTATAATATTTAATGTAGGCCTTATCCACAAATATTTTTTTTCGTGTAGGTGTTTTCTCTTTATCAAATCCCCCACACTGTAAGACTTTGATGGCGGAATAACTTGAGTTTAAATTTGCAACTCTGATAATTTGAAAAATCATTGTTTTAGGTATATCTCCTACATCAATTTTTACTACTCCCCCATTCGGATTATATATACTTTCAGAGTATATCTGCATTCCATACTTGTCAGTATATATAGCTGATATCTTTTTTTTACCTTTTTCTGAAAATTTCAACTTATAAATATATCTTTTTTTATCCAAATCAATACTTAACTGATCTTTATAATTCACTAATTTCAAAATTTCTACTTCATTTTCTGTTTCTATTTTTAAGTCTACATTGTCCAATATATCAAGCGATTCCTGTGTGTCTTTAATAATATTTTCATTACTCATGCTTATAAGTTCTAATTCTATTGCTAGCTCTTCTTCTTCTTCTACCATATTTTTTTCAGAGTACACTCGAATATATTTTATTCCCGGTATTGCTTTTACTTTGAACGAATTAGTTTTAACTTTTACATCACCATTTATATATTCAGCCCATACTATATAATCTCCTGCATATTTTGTAGAAAAAATATTTGCATTTAAATCATATTCTCTATCTTGACCATTATATTTATACATATATTTAACTTTTGTCTCATCTATCTCTTTGTACTCATTTCCATCTTTCTCTTCAAGAAAAAACATTATTTTATCTGTTCCATCAGCTATAATCTCTACTTCATCATTTTCAAAATATTCACTTTGATTTTTTTCCGCTCTTAGTCGTAAGTTGGATTCATTTACATATTTTATTACTTCAAAGTCTACTGTTTTTACCCCAAATAAAGTGAAAAATTCTACTCTGTAGTAAGCTTCACCTGCGTGCTCTATCTCTAAAATTTCGTCTACATCCAGCCCCAGGCTCTTTCTATCCTCTACTCCATTATAATATCTCGTTAGATAAATATCCGTAATTATATCTTTTGAAATATCTAAAATAGTATTGTCTTTTAATTTATACAAACTCAAATTCAGTCTAAACTTCTCATCTATATTTATTACTTGCTTATCTGGTACTATATCAATATAAAGCTCTTCGTCCAAATCAAAAAAACTCCACACTTGCATGTTGTTTATAAGGACTATCAACTCTCCTAAGCCTATTTTGCCATCCTTATTCTCTTTATTATATATTTTTGAATAATTACCTTTTTTCCCTTTTCCTGCTATTGGCATCTTGTCTGAGGCAATATCATATTTATCTATTATATCTGGATCAGTAGAAGCATAATGATATTTCAATAATGTGAAGTCATGTATATCTATTAAGCCGTCATCATTATAATCTCCTAAAGGAGTCTCTTCTATTTGAGACTCAAAATTCAGACTATAATATCGTGCAGGAAACCTTTTTATTTCATTTTCTTGTTCAAAATTTACATTATTAATCTTAAAAAACTTTTGATACTCTCCACTGACTAAGTTTTGTTTTCCCTCATCACTTAATTCAAACTCTACTTCAAATAATACATCATCAAAAAAAACTTGCTCTTCACCAGAATAAGCCCATACTATTTTATTTTTGTCTATTGACAAAATAGCATTTTCATTATCTATATTGCTTACTGCATCTATAAACTTTCCATGCGGATCACATAAAAATTCTATATTCATACTATTTATATTAAAAAGTTTTCTTGCTTTTACTTTAATTTTTATCTTTTCCAATTTACTGTCTAAAATAACATCGTCAACATATATATCACTGCTAAATTTCTTTTCAATATTCCTTTTTTTTATATTTTGCTTATATATTTTATTTATAATGTTTATTTCCGAACTTTCACATACAAATAACGGATACTTCTCTTCAACTTCCCTAGGCACGCTTATCAATAATGTTAATTTGTTATTTTCCTGTTTTGCTAAGTATTTTACTTTATTAGCAAATTGAATATTTCCTAGTTTTTCATTTAATACACTTACTTCATACCCAAGTACTCCCTCTTCTGCATAAAAATAGCTTAACTTTTCTTCCGAATTTTTACTTTGACACGCTAATAACGTTAATATTATCATAATAAGCAAAAAAATCTTTTTCATTTTACTCACTTTCCTCTCTATAGTTTGATTTTGGAAATTTATCATAACTTATTATCATGCCGTCATCTGTTATTTCAGTTATTTTCAAGTCGCTTATTTCTATTTCATACTCATTTGTATTATTTATTTCTAGACAAAACTCTCCTAAATTCCCATTAATATTCAAAGGGCTATCTAGACTATAAACAAGTATAAATCCCTCTTTTTCTAGCGTGTTTGTCAAAAGAATGTTATTATTATTCATTAATATATTCTCATAATCCGTATCCAACAATAAGTACTTCTCCGTATTATCTGATTTGCATACTGCACTAATATGAGAGCTAAAGTACTCAATCTTTATCTCCAAACCAGAAATATTTATTTCCGAATTTTCCAACACCAAAGCAAGTTTTATCTTTTTAGTCTTTTCTGCTTTTTCTTCAGAAATCAATTCCAATTTCAAATTACCTTTTAGTTCACTTGCATCTTTTTCTACATATTCTACATCCTTTACTTTTTCATCTCCACTTATGTCACTTGAACAAGCTAAACATAACATTGACAACACTATTACTATTATTATTTTATACATTTATCTCTCCTCTTAATATCTTTTTAATTTATAACGATATAATTCATTTTTCTTCTCTGAACTTGCATACACTGTCACGGTATCTTTAGTATCCTCTTCATCCGAAAAGCAAAATCCACTAATATTTTCATTTAAGTCATATACATGTCTAAATTTAAAATATTCATCAAAAATAAAAATTTTATCTCGACTACATGCCCATAACTCTTTATTTTCTTTAATTCTTATACCCTTTATTTTAAATTTATTATTATAATTTATACATGACACCGCATCTAATTTTTCTTTATTTCTTTGAAATAAAAATACTTTTTTTTCTTTTGAATCATATATCCAAATACGTTCTCCATCATATGAAAATCCTGCAATATCTTCCAACTTATAATCAATATACATTTTAAAGCTCTTTTGAACTATCATTCGCCTTTTATTATCTAATAGTGATATCTTTCCATCTATTTTATCAATACTACGAAAATTATAATCAAAATTTTCTATTTTTTTTTCATCAACTATTTTATCCAAAGTATTATCTATCCGGAAACTTCCAGAAAAATTATTTCCACTTATATAAAACATTTCATCTTCTTTATATACGTCATTTATAAACTTTATGTCATTAAATTTATATCTCTGCACCTTTAATATATCTTCATTTAGATAAGTTTTCTCTATCTCCGTTGCATAATCTAAGTTATTTGAAAATGCTATACTTGATAATAATATAAATAATGAAATTATTTTTTTTATCATACTAACCTCTCTTTCTAATAATTTAGTTTATAGTTTATTATTTTTTCTAGTGGTTCATTATAAAATTTAGAAAATATATAAAAATTTTTTATTGACGGTAGTTTTTCTCCATTTTCATACTGGTGAAGCAATTGCCTGCTTATCCCAAGTATTCTACTCAACTTGCTAATTGATATATCATATTTCTTTCGATAATCCCTAAAAAATATCGCATAAGGTGGCAAAAAATAGTCTATTGAAACATCAAAAAACAAGCATAACTCTGTTGTGATTTTTTTTCCGGGAAATTTAGAATCCTTACTTATTTTGTTCTTTATTTCTAAATTACCAAGACCCGTTTTTTGAGCTAATATATCATAAAGCCCATCTAAACTATACTTTCTTTCTTCTATGAGCTCCAATAATTTTGTATTAAAATTTAATTCAAATCTCTTTGTTATTTGACATATTTTTTTACTCATATGAAAAGTCACCTCCAAAACAGTCAACTGCTTTTCTTAGTAATATATTTTTGTTTAGTTGTATCTTATCTGAAAATATAGGTTCTAAGCTATTTGGATCATATAATTTCAAAAAATATTCATCTTCTTTCACTATATAACAATTAAAATCAAGTAAACAAGCAAATTGTTTTTCTGACTTATACTTTTTTTTATATTCCTCGTTAAAACTTATATATTCATATTTTGCCGAAAAACTCGGATTAAATTCGGTTTCAATCTCATTTATAATTGGCTGTAGTTTATGCTTAAATATTTTTTTAAACATATAATCTTCTAAAGCTGATATCCCCTGATCTGATAACAAGTCCTCTGGCATAAACTCTGATAAAACTCTTGAATTTTCTTCTTGAGAACTTAATATTTTTTCTAATATACTCAATCTTTCTTCTTCATCATATTTTGATATTTTAATTAAATTTCCGAAAAAAGGAAAATCCAAATATGACAAATTATCCTTTTGCATCAATCCCAGCAAAATCTTATCTACTATCTTCTTTTCTATGTTATATATATCTGCAATCTCATTTACATCTATCTCCATATCAGTATATTTACTTTTGAATATTGCTTTTAATATTTCATAAAACTGTTTATTAGAGATACTGTCTATTTCTCCTAAAAAAAAACGCTTCAAATAAATAATAGTTTCTCTATATTCTTCATTTATTAAACTCTCATTCACTCTAAAATCCTCTCTTTCTAATTTTTTCAAAATACTTCAAAGAAATACTTACAACTATATATAATGTTGAAAATATTGCTAAAACTAATATATATATATATCCATTGAAGTTATTTTCGTCCTTCCCTAAATCCCTTAATTCACTTACTCTTTCTTTGTTATAAAAAAAATACTTTGAAAT
>CAZDNU010000461.1:0-2535 GCA_964506865.1 uncultured Fusobacteriales bacterium
CCATTTTCCATCTTTTTTTACTGCAGCCAAACCTTCACTAAAATCTCCAGCATTTTCATATACATACTTTATTACAATGTCACCTTTCAAGTCCACATATCCCCAGTATTTTCCTATTTTAATTGCTGCCAATTTTTCAGAAAAATTTCTCGCATCATTAAATTGTTCTTCGATTGCTTTTTCACCTTTTTTGTTAATATAACCCCACTTACTTTTTGCTCTATATTTTGCAAGACCATTATGAAATTCTCCAAAACTTACTCCTTCAAATTTAGGTTTCATTACAAAATCACCTTTTTTGTCTATATATCCGATATCTACTAGCGCCAAGCCTTCACTAAAATCTTTTGCTGTTTGATATTGCGGATTTATTGCAAATTCACCATTTTTATCTATATAGCCCCATTTACTTACATCGCCTTTTGTACCACCAATTCGTACTCTTGCCAAGCCATCACTAAATGGTCGTCCTACTTCAAATATATCCTCTACTACCAATTCACCATCTTTATTTACATAACCCCATCGTCCTTCAAGCTTCACCATGCCCATACTGTCAGAAAAAGTAGATGCATACTCATATTTTGGCTGTAATACTGTCTCTCCTTCTGAATTTATATATCCCCATTTTCCCTTCTCTTGTATTGGATACAAATGATCCTTTGTTGTGTTTTTTGGTCCGCCACAGGCAATAATAGATAGCACGGCTATTAATAGCAACATTAATTTAAGTCTTTTCATAATTTCTACCTCCTCGTAATGATTAATTATTTTATTTTTGTTAATATACAAATTCTGCTTCTTGTGATATTCTCATTGGTAATTTTATCCCAAAACGTTTTAGTTGATACTCGCTAAATATAAACCGACCTCTTTCTGCTGTTTCAAAGTATATAAATTCAGGTTTTTCACCGTTTTCCAGTATTCTTTTTATAAGTTTTCCTGCTACCTTACCTTGTTCTTCTCCAGACATAACATATCCACCAATTGTCTTCTCTTTTCCCACTGCAAAATCCCAAAATGCAAATATCGGGACTTTTGTATTTTCAGATGACCATTTTAATACTTCTTTTTCGTCTACATGGCTACCTTTATCCGATAATATTTGATATAGACCCAATATAACTGCATCATGCTTATCTGAGTTATGAATTAATTTTTTCCATATTTCATAGTCTTTCACTAGCTCAAACTCTACTTCTACCTCTTCTATTTTCAACTTTTTCTTATTTTGAAATACCGTCTCAAATATCAATTGAGAGGTTAATCCCGAATCAAATAAAATCATTACATTTTCTATATCTGGTTTTATCTCTTTTATAAATGCAATTGATCGTTTTAGTAGTGGTCGCTCTAGCACACCTGTAAAATTCTTTGGAACAGGATTCATATAGTATCTTGGATTATTATTTATGCCTAAAAATACTACTGGTACATCTTCTGTTGACAACCTTTTTATCATGTACTTCAATGCATTATCATCACCTAAAACTACTAGATCCGGTTTTAACTTCTTATATCTTCTCCATGCTTTATCAGCCATCTCTTGAAATTTCGATTCTGGCAGTCTTTTGGTATCCATATAGAAATTTTCTATATTATATGACTCATCCAACATCTTTCTTAATCCTCTATTATATGATATATCCCAGTCAAATTCCTTATGATAACTTTCGATAATCAATATAGTCTTGGAAAATATAGCTAGTGATATCAAAAAATAGCATAAAAAAATAGTCTTTTTCATATTCTTTCTCCTTTTACAGTTTAACTAAGCATGTTTTTATTTAACGAAAGTATTCTTTCATAATTTTTATACTTACCATTTTTTATATTTTCTACCCAATTAATATTATGTATATACCACTCGACTGTCTTTTTTATACCTTCTTCAAATGTTGTCTTAGGATACCAAGCTAGCTCTTCTGCTATTTTTTTTGGATTAATCGCATATCGCCTATCGTGCCCCAATCTATCCTGTACATAGTTTATCAAATTATAGTTTATGTTTTCGATATTGACCGATAATTTGTCAGCATATTCCATATTTTCAGAGAAAAATTCATATACCATATCGATTATAAGCTTTACTATATTTATATTTTCTTCTTCATTATAGCCACCTATATTATATACTTCGCCTGACTTTGCTTTCTGCAATACAAGGTCTATTGCTTTTACATGATCCCCCACATACAACCAATCACGAATATTTTTTCCGTCACCATATACTGGTATCTTTTCTCCTTTAAATACATTGCCGATAACGACCGGTATTAGTTTTTCCGGGAACTGATAAGGCCCGTAATTATTTGAGCATCTGGTTATATTTACCGGCATATTATATGTTTCACTATATGCTTTTACCAACATATCAGCACTTGCTTTGCTTGCAGAATATGGGCTTCTAGGGTCAAGCGGCGTTTTCTCAACAAAAAAATCGTCACCATACTTTTTGAGATCTTTTCTGTTACTTGCTATTTCTTTTAATTCATCTTCTAAATGCAATTTTTTCGCTTCACTATAATCTTTTGT
>CAZDNU010000462.1:0-1973 GCA_964506865.1 uncultured Fusobacteriales bacterium
TAAAAAATTGAAATGCGATAGTCAAAGTATAGCTGGTGCAGTAAGTCAGCGAGCTTGTGTATTTTGCGGAGCACGAGTTGTTTTAAATCCCATTACAGATGCGCTACATCTAGTTCACGGTCCAATAGGCTGTGCTGCATATACATTTGATATAAGAGGGAGCCTTTCAAGCGGTTCAGAGGAGTATAGAAATAGTTTTTCAACAGACTTAAGAGAAAAAGATATTATATTTGGCGGTGAAAAAAAATTAACAGCAGCGCTTGATGAACTTATACCAAGTCGAACACCAAAACTCGTATTTGTATATTCTACTTGTGTAGTTGGAGTTATTGGAGATGATCTCAAAGCAGTATGTCGACAAGCTGAAAAAAAATACGGTATTCGAGTAATACCTGTAGAATCTTCAGGATTTGTAGGCAATAAATCGATGGGGTATAAAGCAGCAGGTGATGCTATTTTAAAAATCATAGAAGAAGATGGAAAAAAAGGCGAAAAAAAAGGAATTAATTTTTTAGGCGACTTTAATTTGGCAGGTGAGTTTTGGATTTTGCAAAGCTACTTTCAAGAGTTGGGAATAGAACTGGTTTCACATTTTTCAGGTGACTCTAGCTATGAAAATATATTAAAAGCTCCTTTAGCAGAGCTAAATGTTGTTCAATGTGCTGGTTCTATGACAGCTCTTGCAAAAAAAATGGAAGAGAAATTAAATATACCATATACAAAAGTTAGTTTTTTTGGAATGGAAGATATAAAAACATCTTTGCAGTCAATAGCATATAATATAGGAGATAATGCATTAATAGAAAAGACTGAAAAATTTATTATAGAAAATGAAAAAAAGACAAATAGTTTTTTGGATTTATATAGAAAGAAACTAATTGGTAAAAAGGTGGCAATATATGTTGGTGGTGGCTTCAAAGCCATTTCGCTCATAAAACAATTTAGGGATTTAGGAATGAAAGCAGTCATGGTGGGCACGCAAACAGGAAGAGCAGAAGAGTATGAGACAATAAGAAACTTGGTAGATGAGTCTACTGTAGTATTGGATGATGCCAATCCTGCTGAATTAGAAAAGTTTATGCTAAGTCAAGGAGCTGATGTGCTTGTAGGTGGGGTAAAAGAGAGACCATTGGCGTATAAATTGGGAGTAGCATTTGTGGATCATAACCATGCCAGAAAACATCCTCTTAATGGTTATTTAGGTTGTATAAATTTTGCAAAAGAAGTTGAATTGACTGTAAATAGTCCAGTTTGGGATATTATAAAACGAGAGAAAAGGTGATTGAAATGAAAAGAAATTATCTTAATGTAAATATGAATCCATGTAAAATGTGCATGCCAATGGGAGGAGCTTTAGCTATCAAAGGACTAGAAGGCGCTATAAACTTAATGCATAGCTCTCAAGGCTGTAGTACATACATACGAAGACATATAGCACAACACTATAACGAACCTATGGATATTGCATCATCAGCTTTGACGGAGCGAGATACGGTGTACGGTGGAGGTTTAGCATTAAAACAAGCAATCAAGAATGTAATAAAAGTCTATAATCCAAAAATAATTGGAATTACTACTAGCTGCTTGGCTGAAACAATTGGCGAAGATTTAAATAGAATTATAGATTCGTTTTATAAAGAAGAAGATATAAGTAAGGATGATATATTTATATTTAATTCATCTACTCCGGGATATGGCGCCTCACAATATGAAGGTTTTTACTCAACATTGAGAAACCTATTGGAAAATTGTGTAATAAAATCAGAAAAAACTAATAAATTAAATATTGTGACAGGAATGCTGACTCCGGCTGAAATAAGATATATAAAAATGATTTTAAATTTATGGGAAATAGATGCGGTGATTTTGCCGGACATATCAGAAACATTTGATGCTCCTATATATACCGATGCATACAAAAAGATAGCAGAAGGCGGTACAAAATTAGCTGATATACAGAAAATGAGTGGTAG
>CAZDNU010000463.1:0-3896 GCA_964506865.1 uncultured Fusobacteriales bacterium
CATGAATTAATGCATATTAAGTTTAATCATATTTTTAGATTAATAGGTAAAAATGGTCAAAAAAGAGATCTCGATATATGGAATGACGCTACAGATGCAATAATAAATGCAAATCTTGAAAGAGATGGATTTAAAATTAAAACAGGCTATATTAATTGCCCAGAAGCTTTAAATTATTCAGCAGAAGAATTTTATCAGATATTACTTCAAGAAAAAAAGAATCAACAGCAAAATAATCAAAATGTTCAAAATGATAAAGCTGGAAATCAAGAAAAATTAGACAATAATGATAATCCAAAACAAGAAGAAAAAGAAAGAGAAAAACAAAATTTTGGCGATGATCATAGTTTGTGGCAAGAAGCTTTTGAGAAAAGAGAAGAACAACAAAACGAGGCAAAAATTCAAGGTCAAAATGCTAGAGAACAAGAACCACAACCAGCACAATCAGAATCATGTAATAAGGAAGTAGATGAGAATTTAGAATTTGAAGAAAATCGTCAAGAAAGAAAAGTTAGAACAAAAAAATATTTATATCGTATGAGAGAACAGATGTTAAGAAATAATGGAGAAGATATAAATAAAGGAAGAATGAATTTAGGTAATGTTGGAGAGAGTAACAATTCTATTGATTGGAGATTATTAATTCGTAGAGAAATAGAAAAATCAGAAACAATTTGGAGTCAAAATCGTTCTATTGCAGAGAATAACTATGCCTATAGATTAGAAGAAAAAGATATAGAAGATGAAGCCGAAACAGAGGTTATGATTGATGTTTCTGGATCTGTAAATTTGAATATGGTTAAAGCATTTTTAAGAATGTTAAAACCTTTACTTAAAGAATCAAAACTTAGAGTAGGTTGTTTTAACGAGAAATATTGGGGAATGACCGAAATAAAATCAGTTCATGATATAGATAATTTTATTATTCCGAAAGGTGCTAGAGGAGATTCGGCATGGACTGAAGATTGGGATTTGGCTGTAAGATCTTTTTCAAAGAAAAAAGAAATTAATAAAATTGTATTTACAGATGGAGAACCTTGCCCTGGAACGATGCCAAAAAAAGATTTAAAACATGAAAATGTTTTTTGGTTAGTATATGGAAATAAAAATTTTAGACCGTGTTGTGGAAAAGTAATTGATATAACAAAAGATCAATTAGGAAAGTTAAATGTTTCTTTTGAACAGCAACAAACAGATACAGATATAAAAAGAAAAATATAATTTTAAAAAGCTGTTAAATGAGTTTGATTTAACATAAAATACTATAAAAAATATGTTATTATAATAATGATGGAAGTGATTAAATGAGTACAAGTATAAATGATTTTATTTTTTTAACTAGGGAACAATTATTTGGTGATAAGCAGTTAGAGGTATTAAAGAAATATGGAATGAGAATTGTAGTAAGTGATTTTGCCAGGCTTTTAGGTGGAGGAGTTTCTGATATTTATTATTTATCAGAGGATGATGAATTAAAAGATAGAGTAGGAACGTATTGGTCGGCTTCTTATGAAGATAAAAACCATAATAGTTTTATTAATGTTGTGTATGATGATCATAGTAATAATTGGAGTGTTCCGTATTTACGTCATTTAGTTGCTCGACCAGTTTTAATGTTTCCTAACATCAAATCAATTAATTTGATAACAGAAAAGTTAGTGGAATGGGCAAATGCATCTAAAAATGGAGTAATAAAAGTTGACTATGGCGAATATCCTCAAATGGCAGTTCCTAAGATGTATGGTAAATTACTTGAACGTGAATATCAAAAACAAAGACTAAAAGCAACAGGGAAGACATATACAACTGATTCTAGAAAACCCGATGAGTATGATGAGGGTTTTCAAGCAATGCAACATACTGAATTTGAATATAGTGGAATGAGATGTGTTCGTGTTATAGCAAATTTGAATTGTAAAACTATTGCTATATCAAATGATGTAAAAGTTAAAAATGGAGATGTTGTTTGGGTTGAAGTACAACCAATTAGATGGCTAGTTGATATGAAATCAAAAATATTAGTATCTATGATAGGTATTTTTGCAGGTGTGAGATTTAATCAACGTGGCAATTATGATGGTAACTTTAGAAATACTGAAATTAAAAAGTTTATGGATACTTATTTTTCAAAAGATATAGGGGAAAATGTAAGTTTATCATTTGTTTCATCTCTTACTTCTGTAATTCAAGAGATTTCTTCTGAAATTCAAGAAAAGGAAAGAAAGTCTAGACTTCAAAAATTAAATCCAGATACAACCAATCCAGCTGAAAGACGTAGAATGACTGATACTGAAATTATACATAGTTGGATAGAAGCAGGACAGTCAGTATTACTTAGAGGTCCAAGTGGAATAGGTAAAACCGAAAGAATAAAAACACTTTATCCTGATTTAATATATATAAAATTAACAAATAATATGTTTCCAGAAAAAGTTGTTGGATCAATGAATCTTCAAACAGGCCAAAGCATTCCACCAGATTTTGCCAAACAAGCACTTTTGGCTTGTTCAACTGATGAAGAGAGAAAATTAATTTCGGAGAACATTCAAAATATTTTTGATTTGGCAGATATAATATATGAGAGATCAAAAACTAGCTCTAGTAAAGTTGTAATAATGCTAGATGAACTTTTAAATGTAAAACCTGCTGTTCAATCATTAGTATATACATTGGTTTTAAATAGGTTAGTAGAAACAGGTAAGGGATTAAAATTACCTGCAAATACTGTTATTGTTGCAACAGGTAATCAAAAAAAGTATTCAAGTGTAGCAGAAGATTTAGTAGAACCACTTGAAAAAAGATTTGACCATATTTTAGATATGGAACCAAAAGTTGGAGAATGGATAAATGAATATGCAATTTCAAATAAGGTACATCCTTCAGTAATGGGTTATATTTATTCAAAATATGTTCAAAAAAATAGAAGTGAATCTATATCTGATATGAATTATTTTTATGAAGAACCAGAAGTAGGTGAAAATCATCTTGATAGAAATGGTTGTCGTGGAAGAACAAACGATCCTCGTGGATGGGTTTCAATTTCTAATACTTTATATGGTTTTGAAAAAGATTTAGCTTCTGGAAAGTTTGTTGGTAAAGATGTTGAAAATATATTGCAAATATCAATAGAATCAAAACTTAGAGAAGAATGGGCAAGAGAATTCTATGATTTTTATAAAATACCTACTTTGTCTGTTGAAGAAGTAGTTAGTAATAATTACACTCAAGCAGATTTACCAAGAGATATAAATGAACGATTTGCTTATACTACATCATTACTTTTAGCAGCTGAGAATCAAGTTACAACGTGTAGAGAATTTATAAGAAAACATTGCGATCCTGAATATTTACAATTTTATGATATTTGTTGGATGGGAAATGATCAAAAAAGAATTGAAAAAATAGTCGAGCTTCAAGAAATATCATCATTGACTAAAGATATGAATATATCAAGTGAAGGAGTTGGAAAAAGCAGATGAATAAAGAGTTGATAGAATTACAAAGAGGATGTAGTGCTACTTGTGTTGTTATCTTAGAAGATCATTATAAAGAATTGGGTCAAGTTTTTGTTATGGATGCAAATATTAGTGATGAAAATTTATTTGCAAAACCATTAGGAAATCCAATCTTTAAAGAAAAACTTGATTCAATATCAAGTAATAATAATTTAATGTATTTTGTAATAAGAGGAATTAGTGAAATAAAAGAGGAATTGCAAAATAGATATGTTGGGCTTGTAAAAGATAGAGAATTTGGTGGATATAGTTTGCCTGATAATGTAATATTAGTATTTACAGTAAAAACACGAGAAGAATTACAAAAAATATCTAAAGAACTTTATCATTTCTGTGTTATTGCTTTTCAGGAGTAAAGTATGGAACAAAATATAAAATTAA
>CAZDNU010000464.1:0-3087 GCA_964506865.1 uncultured Fusobacteriales bacterium
CTTTTATTACGGGTAATTCGGTAGAATCATCTATTGCTTATGGTGACTTGATAGTGGAAGTATTGAGTAATTTGGACAAATACAAAAAAGAGGGACCATATAATGTATAGAATTAGCTAGAAAATAAAAATTGAAATTGTATGAAAAATAAGTGGACTCAAAGTATATAATTGAAAAGTGATTTCAATATAATATTTTGAGTCCCTTTAATAAGAAGGAGAAGATATATGATATATGTAACTGCAAAAAATTATATAAAAGTGGAAAATTTAGATAAATTTAAGGAATTGTCAAAAGAACTAATATATGAAACATTGAAAGAAAAGGGATGTATAGAATATAATCTCTATCGTGATCAAGATGATGATACGTTATTTTGTTTTATAGAAAAGTGGGAAAATATTGATTCACTTCAAAATCACTTTAAATCAAAACATTTTAAAAATTTAGTACCAAAATTAGAAAAATATAAATATAAAAAAGATGAGGTAAATATCTATAATGAATTTATGAAATAAAAAGGGGGAATTGGTTATGCCTGCAATCACTATACAAAGTTTGGAATTGACAGAAACACAAAAAAAAATATTAGCAGAAAAATATATAGAAATTTTTTCAGAATTAACGAATGTACCAAAAGACAGAATATATCTATTTTTCGATGGTTATCCACTACAAGATGTGGCATGTAATGGGATGTTATTTTCCGAAAAACCACCAAAAACTGCTAAAGGGAAATTTAATGAGGGCAAGGAGGATTAAAATATGAATATATTGACAGCTATAGTAAAAAATTTGGAAAAAATAGGAGTAGATCATGTATTTGGTGGATCGGGACAGGTAAATGCACCAATGCTTTTATCTCTCAAGGACTCAGATAAAATAAAAACAATTATAGTAAAAAATGAACAAGCAGCATCATTTATGGCTTGCGGTTATTCTATGTTTTCTGACAAATTGGGAGTATGTTTTGCAACCGGTGGACCGGGAGCATTTAACTTATTTTCAGGGCTAGCAGTAGCGTATTCGGATTCTTTGCCTGTATTGGCGATCACAGGATATACTTCTAAAGACAATAGAGGCAAAGGTGCTCTAAATGAGTCAAGTGGTCTTAGTAGAACTCCGGATTCGCAAGCAATGTTTTCGGCTACTACCAAAAAATCCTTTATAATAGAAAATGCTAACGATACTTTGGATGTATTGGAAGAGGCAATTAATTTGGCATATGAAGGTCGCCCAGGACCGGTACATATACACATACCAAAAAATCTTACAGTACAGGATATATCGGAGTATAGAGATATCAATGTAAATATATCTCCTGTAGTAGCGAAAAAAAAAGCGTGTGATGAATTTGCAGATAGGATAGTAAGTGCTGTGAATAACCATGAAAAAATAGGTATATTAGTAGGGTATGGAGCAATTAGAAGTGGAGCAAGAGAAGAAATATTGGAATTAATAGATAAATATCAAATACCTTTTATGTCGACCATGGATGCAAAGGGCTATATTTCCGAAGGGCATGAATTGTCATTAGGAGTATATGGAACTACAGGAGACGAGAGTGCAAAGCAATATTTTGAAGAGTGTGATGTTGTAATTGCTTTGGGAAATTCATTTGCACAAAATGCTACTTTTTCTTTCAAGGAAGATTTGTATGAAAATAAAGTCTTGATGCATATAAATATAGATAAACATGAGATAAATAAAGTATATAATGCAGATTATGCATTGGTAAGTGATATAAAACCAGCACTTCAAGAAGTATTAAAGAGTATGAAATCTAAAAATACCAATATATCAAAAACAGTGATACAAAAAAATAAATGGTACAACACGCCCACAAAGTATAAAGGGGAGAAAATACATCCCGGTGACCTTGTAAAAGCAATGTCAGACAATTTACCTGAAAATGCAATAGTAATTGGTGATGCTGGTTCTCATATGTTATGGCTTAGTGCTTATCTAAATCTTGAAAAAAATAACATTTATCAAAATCCGGGAAGTTTTGGACCAATGGCTAGTCACACCAATGGAGCTATAGGGATAAAATGTGCAAATCCTGATAAAGTGGTAATATCGGGAAGTGGTGATGGATGTTATCTTATGGCAGGTTTTGAACTTATGACAGCAGTAGAAAACAATATTCCCCTTGTATGGGTTATTTTTAATAACGGCGAATTCAATGTAATCAAAAAATTCTTAATTAATATGTTTGGAAAGCATGCTTATATGCAATTTATGAATCCTAATTATGTAGAATATGCAAAATCATGTGGAGCAGAAGGATTTAGAGTAGAAAAATTAGAAGATTTTGCTGATGTGTTTAATAAAGCAATAAAAATGAATAAACCTGTGCTAATAGATGTGCAAATAGAAAGTGAAGTGTATCCTCCATTTAGTTTAGCAAAAGTATAGAGAAAGCAAATTGAAATTTAGCACTAAGCAGGGATACTATAATGCTGCGTATATGCAAAAAATTATTTGAAATATATATAGCAAAGGGGGCTAACGTAAAGATGTCAAAAAAATTTAAATTACCTGATACTGGACAAAATAAATCATATGATGTAAATGGTAATGAAATAAATATATCAAATGACAACAGACTTTTTGGCCAAGATGGAGCATTTGAAATTAATCCGATTCAATATACGAAACTAGATGCTAGAGGAAAGGTACTGAATGACGATATTACCTGGGATGAGGGCTTAAGACTAATTCAAGATGAAAATACCGGGTTGATTTGGGAAGTAAAATCTCCAGTAAAAGAAGATATAAACTATTATAAAAATAAATATAATTTTGAAGAAATAAATGAAAAGTATATAGCAAAATTAAATAAAAATAAATATTGTGGACGATCAGACTGGCGAGTACCCAATAAAGATGAATTGAGATCGATACTAAATTATAGTAAAGTAAACCCTGCAATTGACTTGGAATATTTTCCAAATACTTTATCTGGATTTTATTGGACAGATGCAGAATATAAAATGCAGGATTATTTTGGCTGGGTAATATCCTTTGGATTAGGCGGAGCCACAGCAAATAGTAAAAAGTCTAGAAGAGCAGTGCGTGCAGTTG
>CAZDNU010000465.1:0-4576 GCA_964506865.1 uncultured Fusobacteriales bacterium
CTTCTATACTTTTGGCTGCAATATACTCTATCTTCTTTTGCGCAAAAATATTTCGGAAAATTTTTATAAAAAACTCACTATTCTCAATATGTAATATAGTATACACTGGTTTCACCTCTATAATTTTTTACGCAGCAATCTGAATTCACTTTTTTCTTACACGCTACATATACTATTACTCCGAAAAGATCCTTTTTCCTTCTAATTTTTTGTTTAAGCCACAAATATTGCACTGATCTCTACAATCAGAAGTCAAGTCTCCTTTCTTTCCAGCCTCTAATTCAGCCAACATATACTCTCGGCTTACGCCAATATCTACAAATTCCCACGGTAATGATTCATCAATTTTTCTTTCACCTAAATAATCAGATTCTACTATATTTAGCTCTTTCATTGCCTTAGTCCAAGCTTCAAATTTAAAGTGTTCTCGCCAACTTTCAAATTTAGCTCCATTTTCCCAAGCTTTTTTTACAACCTCTCCTATTTTTTCATCTCCACGCGAAAGAAAACCTTCTAAATAGGATATCTCTTTTTCATGTACTTTTAGATTTACTCTTTTATTTTTAGTAAAAATTTCTCTTATGAATTTATGCTTTTCTCTCATTTCCTCCATATTCATTTGCTTGCTCCACTGAAACGGTGTATGAGGTTTTGGTACAAAGTTTGATATACTTACAGTTATACTTAGTCGTCTATCAATAGGTACGCATTTTCCTAGTACTCTATCAACTAAGTCTTTGATCTCTTGTATATCCTCATAAGTTTCATAAGGCAATCCTATCATAAAGTAAAACTTTAATCTAGTCCAACCAGCCTTTACCGCTGCTTCTGCTGTATCCATAATCTCTTGTTCGGTTACACCTTTATTGATTATATCACGCAATCTTTGTGATCCTGCTTCCGGTGCAAAAGTAAATCCTGTTTTCTTACCTTCTTGTATCTTCTCAGCCATCTTTACTGAGTGAGGATTCATTCTAAGTGAAGGCAACGATACCGATATGTTCATATCACTATATTTCTTATAAAACTCATCTATCAATTCTGATAGTTTAGAATAGTCACTGCTACTTAGTGACGTTAACGAAATCTCATTGTACCCTGTGCTTTGAAATATTTTTTCCATATCTTGAATATTTTTTTTGACATTTTTTTCTCGCACAGGACGATAGACCATCCCTGCTTGACAAAATCTACATCCTCTGGTACAACCACGCTGTATTTCCAATATAGCACGATCATGCACTACTTTCATATAAGGAACTATCTGTTTAAATTCATAGTCAAGTTTATTAAAATCTTTTACTATCCGCTTTTTAATTCTTTGACCATTATAAAATTTTGGTACATATACTCCTTCGATTTTAGCTAACACCTTTAATTTTTCGTCTCTACTTTTGTTTTTATTTTCACGAAAAACTGTAAATACTTCAGCTAATAGTTCCTCGCCTTCTCCTAATAAAAATACATCAAAAAAATTTTTCATAACAGTAGGATTGTAAGCACACGTCCCACCTGCTAGTATAATCGGATCCGACTCATTTCTATCCTTGCTGTATAATTCTATCTTGGCCAAGTCTAAGATATTCAAAACATTGGTATAACTTAATTCATATGACAACGAAAACCCCACTATGTCCATATCTCGCAAAGGAGTCTTTGTCTCCAATGAAAACATAGGAATATTTTTCTCTCTTAATATGCTTTCGAAGTCAACATCAGGTGCAAAAGCTCGTTCCATATACATATTTGGCATATTATTGATAATATTGTACAAAATATGCACTCCCAAGCTTGACATTCCCACTTCATATAGATCCGGAAAAACTAAACATCCATGCACATCATAGTCAGTTGCCAACTTATGCACACTGTTTAATTCATTTCCCATATATTGTGAAGGCTTATTTACCTTCATTAAGTATTTTTTCAATTCAAACACTTCTAATCACCTTTCACTTTTCTTTAATTTCTGTCATCAAATTTTTTAAATATTTGAAGCAGTTTGTCACTTGGATTGTCATCATGATGCTTCAATACATATTCAGCCAATGTTTTATCCAAATCATTTAATATTTCATAGCCATCTTGACAGTGTTTTCTGTTTTTCGTAATAAAATAAAAAATACGCTTCAAGACAGTGTAATTTTTACTTTTGCCGATATCATGTAAGAGAGCAAGTTTTTGCAAAAGTTTAAAATCATTTTGCTCAGCATTTTTGAGTATATCTCGCAACAGATTTATTGAGTGCTTCTTATCATACCCACTCATATTTTGAAATAATCTATATTCTGATTCGGATAAGAATTCTCGAGCCAATTTGTCATCTTTCTCATCATATCTTGGAAATATAAGTCGAAATATTTGCTTTAGTCTGTAAAACATAGCATCTCTCCTGCCTACAATAATTAATATTATATCATACCACAGTATCAAAATCAAGATTTTTTACCCAAGCGATCGAACCTCTTGCGCTTTACTTTTCAGCAATTGTATGATAAAATCAAATTCGAATTAATAATATATCATATAAAGTAGGTGAAAATATGTTGTACATAGACGGACTATCTGTTAGTCTCATAAAAGATGAACTAAAAGAGGAGTTATTGGGAAGAAAGTTAAGTAAAATTTATCAATATGATAAGTATAATGTATCCCTAATGTTTGGAAAGAAAAATTTAAAATTATCTATTAATCCTTCTTTTCCTATTATATATCTAGCAGAGAAAAAGGATGATGCCCCTGATATACCACTTGGGTTTTCACTGACGCTTCGGAAGTACCTTTTGAATAGTACGTTGAGAAGCATTGAGCAAATCGGTATGGACAGAATTTTATCATTCAATTTTGATAGATTAAATGAATTAGGTGAAGTCAATTCTTTTTCGCTTATATTTGAGTTAATGGGAAAACATAGTAATGTTTTTTTGTGTGATTCAAATAATAACATAATTGATTTACTAAAAAAGTTTTCATTAGACGAAAATAAGCTAAGAGTCCTTTTACCAGGTAATAAATACATTCAACCAGTCTTAGGTCAAAAAGAAAATCCAATGAAAATAACTAAAGATTATTTTGATGAAAATATCCATTCGAAAAAAGATCTTTTTTTTAAGCTTGAAGGCTTCGGGAAGATTACCGCAGAACAATTTGATTTAAATTATGATTCATATAAAAGTTTTATTGATAATTTCAGCAAAACGCCTACAATATATTATGATCACAACAAAAAAATAGCGATCGCATCACTTTTTTCACTGAAAGCTAGTGAGGAATATATTGCAGAAACTTATGAGTCGATAAATGAGATGATAAACATATATATACAAAAGACTATTTCTTCTAGACAACATTACAATCTCAAGGGTCAATTAGATAGAGTGCTGTCAGAAAATTTAAAAAAGACAGTAAAAATTATCAAACTAATAAAAAATGATTTGAAAAAAAATAGCGATTATGAAAAATACAAAAAAACTGCTGATATTTTGGCAGCAAATATATTTTCTATAAAACATCGTCCTAGTTCTGTAGAGCTTTTTGATTTTTATGAAAATGAAAATACAATAATCCAACTTGATCCAAATCTAAGCCCAAACGAAAATTTGGACAAATATTATAAAAAATATAATAAATTAAAAAGAGCCGAAGACTTTAATTATAAACGATTAGAAGAGCTAGAGCAAGAAAAAGAATATTTAGAATCAGTTGCTATATTTGTCGGTGAAGCTCAAAATATAAATACTCTAAAAAACATAGAAGAAGAACTAATTGAAAATAAGTATATTAAGAGAACTATAGCAAACAAAAAACAGAAAAAAAAATCTCCAAAAACTAATCTTAATTTAACTCGTTATAAAATAGATGATGATTTTGAACTAGTTGTTGGCACAAATAATAAAGAAAATGACTATATTACTTTCAAACTTGCAAATAAAACCGATATATGGCTACATGCCAAAAATATCCCTGGTAGTCATGTGCTCATACGGTCAGACAAAAATAAACAAGTACCGGAAGAACTTATAGAAAAAGCTGCCGGCCTTGCTGCATTCCATTCAAAAGGAAAGTTAGATCAAAAGGTAACTGTAGATTACACATTTATTAAACATGTGAAAAAGCCAAAAGGAGCTAAGCCCGGCTTTGTCATCTATACTGATGAAACTTCTATAGAGGCAAAGCCACGAGCTCTCACTAAATAAATTATAGGCTGAACAACGAAGTGAAAAAATGGAAACAAAGTTTTTTAGCCCTCTTGTTAAATAATGGGCTAAAGCCACATTGTTTCCATACATATTACTTCTAAGGCAGCCTATTTTATATTATTTCAAAACAAAAAAATCTCGTAACTCTTCATTGCTATAATCCCCTATCCATTTTTCTCCTACACTGACCGTTTGGTCTGATATCTCTCTTTTTTCTTTCAAAATTTTGTCAATTCTCTCTTCAAAAGTACCGCTACTTATCAATCTGTATACTATCACATCTTTTTTTTGGCCTATTCTATATGCTCTATCTGTAGCTTGAAGCTCGGCTGCAGGATTCCACCAAAGATCAAAATGTATTACATATTTTGCTGATA
>CAZDNU010000466.1:0-4003 GCA_964506865.1 uncultured Fusobacteriales bacterium
TAATTAATTAAAATTTAATATATTTATATAATAACGACTTGGAATATGTAGGTCGCATAAAATGGAGGTGCAATATTGGAGAAGAAAGTAATAAACAAGCATAGAGCAATAATTCAAATGAGTAGTAGTATTAATTCACATCAAAGAAAAGCATTTAACAGTTTGTTGTATATAGCAAGAGAACAGTTAGAGAAAAACTATTTTCTAACTCATTTTTCAAGTTCTGTAAGTGAACTATCAAAAATGATTACTCCTAAAAAAGTAAATGCACTTTATTTGAGAAAAAAGTAGAAGAAAAGGAATCAAAACTACTTAAAAAAGACTTAGTAATTCTTGATTTGCTTAACTTAGTCCCTAAACATGAAATATTAAAAGATAGAGAAATACAAGAAATAAGAAAATTAACAGAAAATTATGGAGAAGAAGTAGTAAAATCAAATATAAAATACACAAATAGACAGAAGTATCAAAATTATTATGTTTACTTGAAAAAAGCAATAATGGAAGATTATGCAGAGAAAGACAGAAAGATCGAAGAGATGAAAGCAAGTGAACGTAAAAAGTATGAACAACAAGTAAAACAAGAGGAAGCAGAAGCTAAAGCAAGAGAAGAAATGATGACTAAAGCTAAAAAATACTATCAAGTACTAGATGAACTTGAAAAAGCGGAGGTAGAAGCTCAAGCAGTAAATGAATTGGAACTGCTTGAAGGGATTGACTTTGTAAAGAAAAAACCTATGATTTATGAAAATATGAAAATGAATAAGATAGCAGAAATAGTTCAAGAGAAATATTTATGTTAAAAGAATCAAAGATTGTTTTAACATTGACAGGGGTAGAAGGAGAGCTCGACAGGAAGCGCTAAACGTGACCTTGGACGATGTTGACCTTATTAAAGGTGAAATATTGCTTAAATACGGCAAGGGAGGGAAAAGTAGAATAATACCAATCTCTAAGAAATTAGATGAAATATTAGAAGAATATCTAAAAAAGATACGTCCGAAAGTAAACAGCAAGTATCTATTTGCAACAAAACGAACAGCAAAAGTAAGTGTGAAATATGTAGCAAACTCATTACGTGAAGCATTGAAAAAATTAGGTTGGCAGGATAGAGAGATAACAATCCATACTTTTCGACACTCTTTTGCAAGTAAACTAATAAAGCGAAAAGTAAATCTAAAAGTGATACAGAAACTATTGGGACATTCAGATATATCGGTGACGGCAATATATTTAAAAGCAGATATAGGAGATATGAAAGAAGCAGTAGAGGAGTTGTAATGACAAGAGAAGAAATAATAATAAGCAGGTTGAATAATGGAGAAAGTCGCCAAGAAATATTTAAAACGTTAGGTTATAAGACAGTAGGTTCAATGAATACTTACATGTATAGAAAGAATTACAGATGGGATAATAAACAAGGAAATTACTATGACCCGGAAGAACGAAAAAGACTATTGAAAGACAAAGATTACAAGATACAGTTAATTATATCAAAGTTTGCAGTAGATTATGTAAAACCTTTAGATATAGCATTGGAAGTAGGCTTTAAAGATCATATATCACTATCGAAGTTTATGAAAAATAATGGATATATATGGTCGAATAAGCTAAGGAACTATATATCTGAGAGAGAGAAAGAAAAATTAGAAAATCCGAAAGAAAGCGGACAAGATGTAAGGGAATTTTTACCGTTACTTAGATATATTTCAAGTAATTTTGATAAGTTAGAAGAGTTTTTATCTTTCAATCCAGATATGAATTTGCCTAGATACTTGGTAGAAGGAATAAGAACCACAAAAACAATCCAAATCAGTCATTTGCTAAGTGAAATGGTAACAGATTACAGCTATACGAAGAACATAAGTCAAAAGGAGATATTTGAGATCGCCTTAATAGAGTTTTTGAAAAAATATGGATACAAGAAAGAAATTGAACTGGTTTTGAAGCAGGAAGACTAGTTTTTTTTAATGATATAATAAAGCAATATCTAATAAAGTGTAATATGTAATGCATGGTAATTGAAAGCCATATTAACACCAAGGATTGAAAAGCTTGATAAAATAAAGCATAAAGTACACTTGATAATATCAAGTGTAGGTGGTATAATGTATTATCAAAACTAGATAATTAGAGATAAAAAAAATAGAAGATTTATAAGTGAAGATACCTACCGTGGAAATATTAAAGATCCATTATCATTAAATTACTACTCATATTGTCATGGAAATCCTATCATGTATGCTGATCCGAGCGGATTATCTCCTAATAGACCTTGGGAAAACGTTTTTGATGATCCAGCAAGTGCATCAGGATATAGTGGGATAGTTGAATTTTTGAGTGTAACAGAAAATAATTTATATCCTGAATTTGATATAGCTGACCAGTTATCAAAAAATGGAATAAAAGTAGATTTTGAAAAAATGTGGTCAGATTTTGTAGATTCTGAAACAGCAGATAAATTTATTAAATACGGGGAATTGATTGAAGAGGATTCAATTGACACTAAATTTATGTCAATACTTACTTCGCAACATTCAAAAAAATATTTACCACCTTTTAGAGTTATTTATCAGAATCAAAGATTAACGAATATACCGAGCTCAACAGTTCATTGTTTGCAAGGCGTAAAAATAAGAGGAACGAGGCTAATAAAACCGAGGACTGCTAAATATATTAGACATAGTTATAGGGCGGCTTCTTATGTTGGGACAGGAGCTTTGTTTTTAGAAGGTGGATATGATCTGTACATACTGATAAAAAATTCATATGTGTTTTTTGAATAGAAAGGAGTAACAATCAATGCGTGCTTTTCTTGTTATTGCAATAAGTATGATAAGTTTGTACTTGATAGATTTATTAATTAGAAAAATAATATTTAACAAAAGGGAAAAAATGAGTGATATAGAGTTTTATGAAAAAGTAGTAAAAATGTATAGTGGGATAGATAAAGAAAAATGCATAAAGGAAAGGAAATATATCGGGGAGACGTTATGGCTGGACTATCAAAGAATATATCCGGGAACGACTTTTAGTGACTTGGATAAATATACTCATTTTATGAGTGGTATTGATTTCGACTGTATTTTTTCGGACTTGGAAGATTATGGTATTGATACTAGCGATATTTTTACAGTTGCGGATTATATTTTCAAAAAAAGTAAATTATAAACATATCTCCTCCACACATAATCAAGATTATCCGACACAGTCGTCGAGGGCGAGCTCTCCTTGAGAGTGTCCGATAATACTGAGATTATGTGTTCTGCTTCTGCTCCAAGCAGAACCCCACTCTTTTGTTATCTCCCCAGTCATATTTGGGGAGATAAAGCACAGGGATACTTTGGAGGGAAACAGGAATATTAATCCCTATCCCTCCAAACCACCCTTGACCCATAATGAACTATCAAAAATGTGATTACATCTTTCATATGACAAAAAATGATTTCATGGGAGCATTATCCCAACAATTTTCTCTTTTAATTGTACAAATCAAGCCATATTTTTTCATAATTATTCTTATTTTTTTCAAACTATAACAAACATTAAATTTATTTTGTGAAGTCATTTTAATGTGTCTAGAACCGTTCTGCTTTTTTTTGAATTCAAAGATTTTTCGTATTAATTTCAATTACTTTAAGTCTTTATCATTTTTTTTAGCTCTACTATCTGATGATTTTAAATAATTGTAGTAACCAGATCTTGAAAAATTAGTAATTTTATATAAATAGGAAGTTTGAGTTTTAAGATCAAATTTTTCAAAAATAAATTTAATTATTTCAACCTTTTCTCTTTACTTAGAATCCTCCCCTTTCCATCATTTTCCACTTTTTTAATAATTGATTTTTCGTCTCAAGTAATCTAATTTTAGCTTCCATTCTTAAAATTTTTTCTTCAGAACTCAATTCTCTTTTTAAAGGTCTTCCTGAATTGTTTTTCCATATATTGGTAGCAGTTTGAATTCTTTTAGTTACTAACATTTCGGGATCAAATCCATGTTTTT